>JAITAH010000139.1 GCA_031284225.1 Dysgonamonadaceae bacterium
CGGCAATAAAGCGGCTGTTCGGGTGTTTTCTATCCAGAAATATTGGCAGCAAATGACCGCTAAAAGGCCATTGATGAAATAAAACCATTTGCCGAAATTCTCGCCCAGCATCACGACAGACGTCTTTTTTCCCGCCTTTTGATCCGTAAATCGATCGCGAAAATTATTGGCCACTAAAATATTGATAACCACTAAACCGACGGCGCTCCCGCAAACGGTAGCCGCATTCGTCCAGTGCAACGCCTGAACATAATAGGTGAATCCAACGGGAATAATGCCAAAAAAGAAAAAGACGCAAAGATCGCCCCACCCATGATAAGCCAACGGATAAGGGCCGCCGGAATACGCCAAAGCGAATCCCGCAATGACAATGCCTGCGATGATTAATTGCCAACCGCCATAGCAAACCAGCGATAATCCAATGAGACAGGCAATTACTAACAGGCCGATGGTAACGGACAACATGGTTCGGGGCGCAATCCAACCTTCGGCTACCGCCCGTTTGGGGCCTAAGCGTTCGCCGTTGTCGCTTCCTTTTTTGTAATCGAAATAATCATTGGCAAAATTGGAAACGATCTGAAGCATGACTGCAAATACGAAGCAAATAACAGCCGGCGCCCAGCGGAACGCGCCGTCCCGAAACGCCAGCGCACAAGCCACCAGAACGGGCGTCGCCGCCGCCGATAATGTCTTGGGACGAGTGGCTAAAAACCAGGCCTGAGGGGAATTTTTCTTTATCATGATTGTTTTTCGGACAAAGGTAGTAACTTTGCACGATTCAATAAAACATTCAATTCATGACTTATAAAGCCGAAAAAATTGTTCCGTATTCGGAGAATGCGCCTAAACATATTCAGATAGAGAAAATGTTCGATGCCATTGCCGGTCAATACGATGTGTTGAATCATTTGCTTTCTTTCGGAATAGACAGGTATTGGCGGAAAAAAGGAATTTTATCGTTGAAAAGCCTTCATCCGAGAAAAATAGCGGATATAGCTACGGGTACCGGCGATTTGGCTTTGCAAGCGTACCGGTTACTGCAACCGCAAGCCATTGTGGCCGTCGATATTTCCGAAGAAATGATGCAAATTGGAAGAAAAAAAACGGCCGAACTCGGATTATCCGGCGTTATTACCTTCGAAAAACACGATTGCCGACAGTTGGCGATGGAAACCGGTTCTTTCGATGCGGCCATGGCGGCGTTCGGCGTTCGGAATTTCGGCGATTTGGACAAAAGTTTACAGGAAATACTTCGTGTTTTGCGTCCGGGCGGCAAGTTAATGATTCTCGAACTTTCTTCCCCCGAATATTTTCCGATGAAACAGCTTTACAGGCTTTATTCCCAAACGATTATTCCGTTTGTGGGACGAATGGTTTCCAAAAACAAAACCGCTTATACGTATTTGCCTCGTTCGGTAGCCGCATTTCCTCAAAACAAGGAAATGCAAGCAATCCTGGAAAAAAACGGATTTCGCAATGTTCGCTACCAAACATTGACCTGGGGAATTTGTACAATGTATATCGGAGAGAAGTCAAAAATAAATCTTCCCTCCGATGGATGCGGGCCGTCTGCAACTGTCTAACATCGCTGCGGAACAGGCTTTGTCTCAGGGACAGGCTCGTTTAACCTTTTGCGTATCCTTGAAAAAAACGGCAAATAAAATTCCAATGACGCCTGCATAACCGGCGAAAATGAACCAGCAAACCGGCCAGTTGGTGGCGTTATTTTGCGTATGATAATTGATGACCGCTTCCGCGCCGTAATTACCGAGGATAGCGCCCAAACCGTTCGTAACCATCATCAACATGCCTTGTGCGCTGGCGCGGAATTTGGCCGGCGTTTCTTTTTCGATAAACAGCGAGCCGGAAATATTGAAGAAATCGAAAGCCATGCCGTAAATAATCATCGAAAGCGTAAGCCAGATCATGCCGTCGCCCGGATTGCCGATTCCAAACAGTCCGAAACGCAATACCCAGGCGCTCAAACTCATCAGCATCACGGTTTTAATTCCGAACCGCCGCATGAAGAACGGAATGGCCAAAATAAACAAAGCTTCCGCAATCTGCGAAATCGACAGGAAAATATTGTTGTATTTCACAGCAAACGAATCGGGATAATCCGTTCCGAAACTGCCGATAAACGTGCTTCCGTACGAATTGGTGATTTGCAGGCAGACGCCCAGCAACACAGCAAACAGGAAAAACACCGCCATTTTCCGCTCTTTCAGCAATACCAGCGCGTCCAATCCTATCATGGAAATGAACGAACTGCCTTTCTGTGCACGGGTGGTAGGCGAGGGCGGAAGCGTAAACGCATAAATCCCTAAGGCCAAAGCGCTGACGCTGGCCATCACCAACTGATTGGAATCGGTTCCCCATCCCGCTAAATTAACAATCCACATGGCGACGATGAAGCCTACCGTTCCCCAAACGCGAATCGGAGGAAATTCCTTAACCGTATCCATTCCTTGCCGCGCCATGATGCTGTAACAAACCGAATAACTCAACCCAATCGTCGGCATAAAAAACAGCGCGTTGAGAAACATACAGAGATAGAGTTGGTTGAAGTCCGTGGCTTTGGACGCAAGAAACAGACAGCCGGCTACCAGAATATGCAGTATGCCCAACAATTTTTCCGAGTTCAGCCAACGATCGGCGATAATACCGGCAATGGTCGGCATAATGAACGAGGCAATGCCCGCAGTGGCAAACAGCGTACCGATTTTATCGCCCATACCCCTGCTGAACATATAATTTCCGAAGGAAATAAGCCAGGAACCCCAAATAAAAAATTCGAGGAATTGGGTAATTGTTAATCGCAGTTTGATGTTCATAATAGATTATTTATTGACTTGAAACCGTGTATTTCCGTTCAAAAGAAAGTCTGCGATTTGATTAGCGGCGGCAATCCCGGCGTTATTATTTGCTTCGGATGTTTGCGCTCCCATTTTTTTAGGAGTCGAGAAATACCGTTTGGGGAATTTTTCGAGCAGTTCGTCGTGATTTTTCGGTAGAATGTCTGTCAAATATTTCACATCGGGACGGGCTTCCAACCACTGTGCCAAACCTTCATCGTCGATCACTTCTTTCCGTGCGGTATTGATAAGCGTCGCTTTTTTTGGCATTTTTTCCAGCAGGGCGTAATTAATCGAGTTTTTGGTCTCGGCGGTAGCCGGAATATGGATGGATAGATATTGACAGGTAGCGTATAATTCTTCGGCGGAAGAGAGCGGCCGAACGCCGTCTTTTTCCATGACTTCGGCGGGGCAATAAGCGTCGTACGCATAAATTTCCATGCCAAAGCCTTTGGCTATGCGGGCGACATTGCGTCCGACGTTTCCGTAAGCGTGAATACCTAATTTTTTGCCCAGCAATTCGGTTCCGGACGATCCATCGTAGAAATTACGGGCGGCATAAACCATTAAGCCCAAAGCGAGTTCCGCCACAGCGTTGGAGTTTTGTCCGGGTGTGTTCATCACGACCACGTTGTGCGCCGTTGCCGCATCCAGATCCACATTGTCGTACCCGGCGCCGGCGCGAACGACGATTTTCAGTTTTTTTGCCGCTTCGAGTACTTCGGCGTCAACGATATCGCTACGGATAATAATGGCGTCCACCTCTTTTACGGCGTCCAACGCTTGGGATTTATCCGCATATTTTTCCAGCGCTACCGCTTCCATACCAGATGTTTCGATGATTTCCCGGATACTTTTAACCGCTTCCGGCGCGAACGGTTTTTCTGTCAAAATTAATACTTTCATGTTGTTAATCTTTTATATGTTTGTTTATGAATTGTTCGGCTTCCCGAATAGTTTCTTCGATAAGATGCAGAACCAGCGTTTGATTTTCTTTGTCTTGACTGCCTGCGTTGTATTTTTCCAGTAAGGTAATGAGTGTGCCGTCCGAAATCATTTTCATTAACGGCAACATTTTATGCGAAACATTGCGGATAGTTTTCCAATCGTCGGCGTCAAAGGCTTGTTCCAATCGCTGGTAATTCTTTTGGTTGTTGGCGATAAACGATCGGATAATGGCTTTTCCTGCTTCCTCGTCGTCGCCGGCAAAGGCGATAAGTTTTTCGAATCCTTTGGGTTTTTGTTTTTCCAAATTTTCCGAATCCTTGGCCGGTTGCTCTGCCGTATAATGAAGAATCGTTTGAATGAGCTGGTCGAAGGTGAACGGTTTGACTAAAAAGGCAGAAAAACCGACTTTCTTAAATCGGGCTTGCGATACGTAAGAATTGGCCGAAAGTCCGATAATGGGAATAGTTTTTGCTCCCGCGAAATCGGCCATCCGGATACGTTCTACCAATTCAAAGCCGTTCATGTCCGGCATTTGAATATCGGAAAAAATAATATCGAAATGTTTTTCCTGTAATAACTGTAAAGCGTCCAGCGAGCGGGAACAGGTATGCGGCCTCATGCCTTCCCGTCCGGTAATCCGTGATACGAGATCGAGTTGAATGGGATCGTCGTCGATAAACAGAATATCGACCGAGCGGTTTGTTGCCGGCAGCGTTTCGTCCGGATGGATGGAATATAAAGGCAATACAATGGTAAAAACGGAACCTTTTCCTACGGTAGAATCGACGGTAATGGATCCGCCCAGCAGTTGCGCCATTTTAATGGAAATATTCAAGCCTAAACCGAATCCTTCGACGCCCGAACCGGTATAATCCAATCGTTTGAATGCTTCAAAAATACGTTGCCGGTCTTCTTCCCTGATGCCCGGACCGGTATCCTGTACGGCAATATGCAGTTCGGTTTTGTCCGGATCGTTCCGCAGCAATCGGGCAGAGAAAACGATCGAACCTTGAGCCGGCGTGTATTTAATGGCATTGGAAAGAATATTGTTGATGATTTGCCGGATACGGTAAGGGTCGCTTACATACTGGACGTCTTTTTCTACGTCGGACAGAAAATCCAATTGCAGTTTTTTCTTGCGAGCGACGGGAATGAAACTCCGGTAAATATCGGACAACAAAATGGAAGGGGAAAAGGCCAATTGATCGGGTTTTTGTTCGTTGATTTCCAGCGAATGGAAATCCAGCAAATTTTGCACCAAATTCAGAATATGGGTAGCCGATTGTTGCATGTTTCCGATGTAGTAACTGTCCTGCGATGAAGATTTATCTTTTAGCATCAGTTCCAGATAACCCATAATGGAGCTGACGGGCGCTTTAATATCGTGCGTGATGGTCAACATCAGTTGTTCGCGCGAGGCGAGCAATTCTTCCAGGCGCTTTTTGGCCACCTTGATTTCCTGGTGTAATTGTTGGCTGATGGTGAGCGAATGTAAAATCCACGACATAAAAAAGACGGCAACCAGAATAGAAGCTATCGCAATGATCGATGTAATGATCGACGATTGCCGGATGGCCTCTGTCTGTTCTGCCAGTAATTTCAAATTATTGTTGTATTCATTGTTTTCCAATTCGTTCATGATCCGGTTAATTTGGGCGGTGGTTCGTTCGTTGATGGTGTACAGTTCGTTTTGTTTTATCAGCAGTTTGGCCGTTAACTTTGCGTTTCGCTTTTGTGTCGTCTGGTTAATTTCATAAATCATTTCGACGATAGTGTCTTTGAGGATCGGCAAAACCATTTCGCGTTTAGTAAGCGTCGAGTAAGAATTGATTTCCCGCAAAGTGTCTTTTCCGGAAGATGCGATAGCATCCCTGATTCTTCTAAAAACGCCTTTCTTTTCGCCAACGATCAGATTGGTGTCTTGAAATTGTTCAAAAGCATTATTCAACAATGTGTCCAAACCATTCAAATCGTGTTGACTCAAGATCGTTGTTTGAGTAAGTTTTTTCAGCGTATCCGTTTCGAACAACTGGATCAGTCGGAACAGTTCGGTCGTATTTGCTTTTTTTTGTAATAAAAGAATATTCAAGCTATCTAATTGGGCAAGCAATACCGGTTCTCGCGAAATTTCCTTCAGATGGACGATTTGATCAAATGAGGCGATCATCAATGAATCGTATTTTTGATTCAAATGAGGGTCGGTAATAAAGGCGAGCGCCTCTATCGTTCCTTCTGCATGATACATCGTGGCGAGCGTATTGCTCAGTACCGTTAATTCTTTTTGGTATTGCGAATAGGGCGTAGTTCCTTTCAGATAATTCAACCATTCCGTGTAAATCCACACAATACCAAAGATAGATAAAGAGACTAACAAGACATATCCGGTAATTATGATAATTTTTGTTCTATGCATATATTATTCGGCAATAAATCTTTCGTGATGATATCGGTTGGCGCTATTAACACCATTCGGAAAATCGCATTTCTCAGTTCGCGGATATTTCCCGGCCAATGATACGTTTGCAGAAGCCGAAGCGTTTCTTCATCGAATCCGGTTATATTTTTATCAATTTCCTCATTGGCTTTTTTCAGAAAATGGTGGGCGAAAAGAGAAATATCGTCTTTACATTCTTTCAATGTGGGCATGTGAAGATGAAATTCGTTGATCCGGTGGTACAAATCTCGGCGAAACTTGCCGATAGCTATGGCTTGTTCCATGTTTTCGTTGGTCGCTACGACAATCCGCACATCCACGTCGATTTCTTTGCTGGCGCCGACCGGTTTGATTGTCTTTTCTTGCAGTGTCCGAAGCAATTGCATTTGTACTTCAGGCGAGAGGTTGCCTATTTCGTCCAGAAACAACGTACCTTTATCCGCTTCTTCGAAATGACCTTTCTTGTTATTGATAGCGCCGGTGAAAGAGCCTTTGATATGTCCAAAAAAGTCGCTGGCAGATAGTTCTTTGTTCATCACACCGCAATCGACGGGAACAAACGGGCCGGCGGCGCGTTTGCTTTTTTCATGAATCATTCGGGCGATGTGTTCTTTGCCTACGCCGCTTTCGCCGTCAATAAAGACGGATAGATGGGTAGGCGCCACCAAATCGACATACTCATAGACTTTTCTGTATTCCAGCGACTGACCTTTTATGAAGATATCCGATGGTTCTTTTTTAGATTTAGGATGTTCACTGGTTGCTTTTGGGACAGAAGAAAAAGCGGTTTGGATTTTCTTCAGCAATTCTTCCGGATTCACCGGCTTGGATACATAGTCGTAAGCTCCTGATTTAATTGCATCTACCGCCGTTTGAATATCGGCATAGCTCGTCATCATGATAAACGCCACATCAGGATAATATTGCTTGGCCCATTTAAGCAGCGACAAGCCGTTGTCGTCCGGTAAACGTAAGTCGGAAATAATCAAGGCCGGCCTGAACACTTCCAATTCCTTTTTAGCTGAAGCTACATTAATGGCGGTTTGTATATCATACCCTTTCTTACTCAGCCATGTTTTTAGCATTAAACTTAGCGTTACATCATCATCCAAAATTAGAATTTTCATTTGTTAGCGCGTTATAGAAAATACGGTGTGTAATCTGGATGCAAATATAAGGATTATTTTACAAACAATAAAAAGTTGTCTGTTAATCTGATGGAATACCCCATTGCAAATCGAGCAAAGAATCGTCGCGAATCCGCTTCTGCAAATCGTTTACATAAAATTCGATGCGGATATTTTCTTTCGAAGTATCCGGCAACCCGGCTTCCCGAAAATGGATTTGGGCAACGGTTGCCCATTGCAATGCGGCGGCGAATTGATCCTGCATCTCGGAAGCTACGGCAAGATTGGCGGCTAATTTTCCTTTCCCGTCCGGTTGCGAGGCCCGGGCATATTCGTTCGTCCAAAGGGCTTCGGCCTGTTTCCAGCGGCTTTTGCGAGCGAAACTGAGCGCTTCGGTCATCCGGGCTTGCGAACCGGAGTAAAGGAAACGTTCTTTTTCGATCCACGAAGGAATGATGCGCTCGCTGAGCTGTTTGCCGATAGAATAAGCTAAATCTCCGATAACGGATTCCGGAAAATACTTGACAATATCTACCGTATCGCCCCAAATGGCTGTCGAGAACGCCAAACTGTCGCTAATCGAAAAGGAAGTCAAAGGCGTTTCCCTGTCGCGGACGTAGATTGTGCAAGTAGCAATACTGTTTAAATGGATATTCAGGTAGTAGTTATTCGATACTTCCTGATCCAGTTTGAACAAAAGCCGGTCGATGGACACAATGCCGTCGAAACCATGAACGGCGAATGTTTCGTTTTTGAAAGCGTCCGGAAGCGGTTCGCTCCCCATCCAGTTCTCGTCTGTCCGGATCGACGCCGGGGAAACCAACACTCGGTTGAAAAAAGAACTTTCCTGAAGATGGGCGGCCAGAGACGCGGTCGTAATATTTGCTGCCGAATCGAGATTCAAGGGGTAGTCGCTGATTGCGGCGCCCTTATAGATTCGGGTAACGCCCTTGTCGCCGGGTTGCGGCGCCGAATTATTGACTATCGCTATATCGACAACATCGGGCGGCAGCGTAATTGGCGCCGGTTGTTGCACCTCGATCGTAAACCGGTACAGGCTGGAACAGGAAGCCAGCAGGAAAATACAGATAAAAAAGAGGCCGTTTTTCATATTGATACAATCTAAATTATTCGTTATTTGTTAGAATCTTAAAACGGGCGAATTTCAACAACAGTTGCTTGCTGCCGAAATGTTCAAAAGTAATCGACGCCTTGGCATTTTCGTTTTCGCCGGTCAGCGCCGTAATTTTTCCGGTACCGAATCGGTCGTGGCGGACGAGGTCGCCCACCTGTAAATCGCCGATGCGCTGGCGTTGAACGGCGGCCTCCGGAGCGCTTTCCAGCAGGGACAGTTTCCGTGGCGGGTACAGTTCCCGATCGGTTTCCGGATGTGCATACGATGCGGGGAAAGGCGACGGCTGAACCGTTGTCCGATTAAAATCCGCTTTGGCCGTAATATGCAGGTATTGCCGGTCGATATCTTTCAGGAACCGGCTCGGTTCGCAACTTTGCGATTGTCCGTTGCGAAACCGGTTTTTAGCGTAGGTCAAAAAAACGTTTTCCTCGGCGCGGGTCAATGCCACATAGAACAGGCGACGTTCTTCTTCGATCTCCTGCTGATTTTGCAGGCAGCGGTCGGAAGGAAATAACTGTTCTTCCAGTCCGACAACAAAAACGTTTTTAAATTCCAGTCCTTTAGCGGCGTGAATCGTCATCAGGGTTACGCGATCGGCATTGGCGTCTTTGTCCGTATCCTGATCGGTAAGCAGGGATATTTCGGCCAAAAAGCTGCCGAGGCTTACTTCGGAAAACCCTTCTTCGAGGCGGGACGAAACAAATTCATGGAGGCTGCTCATCAATTCTTCGATGTTTTGAATCCGGCTCAAGCCCTCCGGCGTCCGGTCCTCATAAAGTTCGACGATCAAGCCGGTTTTCTTCACAATGGCCTGACCGGTTTCGCAGGCGTTTTGCGTCCAGGATATTTCCGTCAATTGGTTGATGAGCGTCCGGAAATTTTCTAATTTATTGGCAGTGGCTCCGTTGATGTTCAAATTATACTTTAACGGATGAGAAAGAATTTCCCACAGGCTGACATTGTGGGCAGTGGCAGCCGCCACAATCTTGTTCACGGTGGTATCGCCGATACCGCGCGCCGGATAGTTAATGACCCGTTTGAGCGCTTCTTCGTCGTTCGGATTGGTAATCAGCCGCATATATGCGATAACATCTTTGATTTCCTTGCGTTGGTAAAACGACAGTCCGCCGTAAATCCGGTAGGGAATATTGAGTTTGCGTAAAGATTCTTCAAACGTCCGGCTCTGGGCATTGGTGCGGTATAAGATAGTAAAATTTTTGTATTCGTAGCGGTAACGCATGCGCATCTCCGCGATGCGGTCGGCCACGAGGCGCCCTTCTTCCAAATCGGAATACGCGCAGATAACAGGAATAGCGACGCCCGGCGGATTCCGGGAATAAATGGTTTTCGGAATTTGCGCTTTGTTTTTATCGATCAGGGAATTGGCCGCATTGACAATGGTTTGGGTCGAGCGGTAATTCTGTTCCAGTTTAAATAATTTACTTTCCGGATAAGTTTGTTGAAAATCGAGAATATTGCCGATATTCGCCCCGCGGAACGAATAAATGCTCTGCGCATCGTCGCCCACGACACAGATGCGTCGATGTTCCGCAACTAACTGTCTTACAATTTCGTGTTGAACCGAATTGGTGTCCTGATACTCATCCACTAAAAGATAGTGGAACTGGTTGCGATAACGCTCTATCACCTCGGGATGTTCGCTAAAAAGCAGATAAGTATAGAGCAACAAGTCGTCGAAATCCATCACGCCGGAGGTTTTGCATCGGTTCCAGTATGCCTGGTAAATGTCGGCAGTAGCGGGTTTATGGATAAAATTATCGTAACTGATTAATTCGCTATCCGTCAAATAACGGTCCGGCGTAATCAGCGCATTTTTCACTTTGGAAATACGCGCCTGAACGGACGACGCTTTATAGACTTTGTCGTCCAATTGTTTTTCCTTGATGATGGCTCGAATCAGGTTTTTGGAATCCTGCGCATCGTAAACGGTGAAGTCGGAACGGAATCCGATGCGATCCGCTTCCCGTCGCAGAATGCGGGAAAAGATGGAATGGAAAGTACCCATCCACAAGCGGCGGGCAATGTCGTCGCCAACGATGCGGGCGATACGCGCTTTCATTTCCCGTGCGGCTTTGTTGGTGAACGTGAGCGCTAAAATGCGGTTAGGGGCAACCTGATTTTGCAACAGCCACGCAATTTTATAGGTAAGAACGCGCGTCTTGCCCGAGCCGGCGCCGGCGATGACCAGACTGGGGCCTTCGTTGTAAACTACCGCCGCCCGCTGGCTGTCATTCAGTTGTTGGAGAAAATCTTCCACGTTAAACGGCTGCTATAACTTCAATTTCTACCCGTCCGTTTTTCGGCAATGTCTTAACGGCGACAGCCGACCGCGCCGGATACGGCGGCGTGAAATACCGGCCATAGACGGCGTTCATGGCGGCAAAATCAGTCATATCGGCCAGGAATACGGTGGTTTTTACCACCTGATCCAAAGTCAGATGAGCTTCATTGAGCAGGGCTTGAATGTTTTTAAAAATCTGTTCGGTCTGTTCTGTTACCTGGCCCGGAACAAAATCGCCGGTAGCAGGATCGATCCCTAACTGACCGGAAAGAAAAAGCAGGTTTCCCGCCTGAACGGCCTGCGAATACGGCCCGATAGCGGCCGGCGCTTTGGGGGTGGAAATGCAATGTTTCATGTTGTTTTTGAATCGTTCTTTTTGTGCAAATTTACATAAAAGTTTGCACTTATACACAGACCCATAATTTTTCTTGCAAAAAAAATAGAAGAAAGATAGCATTAAATTCCCAATCACGCACTTTAAAACGTTGCCATTTTGCTATAAAGAAAGCCGCCTCACAAATGGTGAGACAGCTTTCTTTTCATTCTAACCTGTTAACCGTTGGATGGAATTACATCATTCCGCCCATTCCGCCGCCCATGGGAGGCATTGCCGGAGCCGGGTTGTCTTCTTTCTTTTCGGTAACCACACATTCCGTGGTCAGGAACATACCGGCGATAGAGGCCGCATTTTCCAACGCAACGCGGGCTACTTTGGCCGGATCGATGACGCCGG
>JAITAH010000250.1 GCA_031284225.1 Dysgonamonadaceae bacterium
TTGTTGATGGCGTCGTTCACAATTCCAATGGATTTGTAGAGGGCGTTGAACGTTTTGCGCGGATACAGATTCGTGTATTCGATTTTAATCTTAGCGGCAAACGTACAATCGTCGTCTTCTTTTCCCAGAAAACTGGTATAGCCGTCCACCGGCGTATCAATCAGCGAGGTAAACGTGGAACTGAGCGTTTGATACGGACGCCACGCCGAATTGAGCAGCGCATAAGCCGCCTCATCGTTTTCGATGGGATTGCTGACAATCGGTTTTTCTTCCGGAACGTCGTCGTTGTCGCACGCGACTAATCCCCCCACAAGCGTTACGGCTACAAGAGCCTTGATAAATACATTCTTTCTCATTTTTCTAAATAATTAAATTGTTAATAAAACGATTGATATTGTGTAATAAATGAATGATTAATGAATCGTCAGTCCAATGCCTACGGAGAACGTCCGGGCTGTGGGATAGGCGCCGACGTCGATACCGCTTGCCACTTCGGGGTCGTAACCCTTGTAAGCGGTCAGGGTAAAGAGGTTTTGCGCCGAGGCAAAGATCCGGACGTCGGTGGACAGCGACTGAAGTTTCAGCGTATAACCCAGCGTAATGTTCTTGAAACGGATATACGAAGCGTCTTCCACGTGCCGGCTGTCGATGAATTTCAGTTGATAACCGGCCGAGATGCGGGGCGCTTCGCGGGAGGGATTTTCGGGCGTCCATGCATCCAGCAGACGGGCAGACACATTGTAACTGTCCGAAGCGCGTTCCAGATTCCGGCGAAGCGAATTGACTACCTTATTGCCCTCTGTCCCCTGAAAGGATACAAACCCGTCGAAACCGCGGTAGGTCCATGCCGACGAAAGTCCGTAAGTAAAATCCGGGTGTACGCTGCCGAGGATGACGCGATCGTTGAGGTCGATATTCCCGTCTTTCCGAACGTCGATAAACTTGACGTCGCCGGGTTGCGGCACAGCGCCATTCACCAGCGGCAGTTGGGAGAGGTCGTCGCCGGTTTGTACGATGCCGTCAAAGCGTAGCCCGTAGAACGAGCCGAAGGCTTCGCCTACCTTCAATATCTGTTCGTTGTACTGACCGGAAAGGAGATTGTTGTCGCCGCCCAAATCGGTTACGGTATTGATATTGCGGGCGATATTGGCGGAGACATTTCCGCTCAGTTCCTTGTTATTTATCAGCACTGCGGTCAATCCCAGTTCGACGCCTTTGTTGTTTACGTTTCCGATGTTGACCATTTGTTTGTCCACCGGCGAACCGAGCGGCGCCGGCTTTTCGAGCAGCAGGTTGTAGGTGTTTTTGTAGTACGCATCGGCCGTGAGAATCAGGCGGCTGTCGAGCAGTTCGGCGTCGATTCCGGCATTGTACTGGGTGGTAGTTTCCCACGTCAGGTTAGCATTGCCGAGGTTATCCATCTGATAGACCGTATGTCCGTTGTATCGGGCTGCCTTGAAGATTTGCGCGAACAGGAAATCGCCGATTTCCGCATTTCCCACTTCTCCGGCGGACAGGCGCAGTTTCAGCGCGTTCACGGCGGACGCCACTTGCAGGAATCGCTCCTTATCGACGTTCCACGAAAGGCCTATCGAAGGGAAATATCCCCAGCGTTTGCCCGGTGCAAAGCGATCGGAATAGTCGGCGCGGAACGTGGCCGTCAAGTTGTACCTGTCGAGCAGCGAATAATTGACCCGCGCTATCAGGGAATGGAGTTTGGAACCCAAAATACCGTTGACGGTAGGCGATTGCACTTCGCCGTCGCCCAAATTGTTATGCTTCAGGTTTTCGTTGGTGAAATGGCTGGAGCGGTTGATCAGGTAGTTTTCCTGCACCTCCTGATAGGTGTATCCGCCCAGCAGATTGAGAAAGTGCGTCCCGTTGAACCGTTTGGAATAATCGACAGTTGCATCGCCCTGTATTATTTCGTGCTGTTTTTTGCCGATGGAGCCGACGCCGACCTCGTTCAGTCCGAGCGCGGTGGTAGAAGGAGCGAAAAAGTTTTGCGTAACGGAACCTTGGTCGGTCGATAAGGTAACTTTGGCCACAAGCCCGTTGAAGACGGTATAGGAGGCATAAAAGTTAGCCAATATCGAGTGGTTGACCGATTCGGCTACACTGTTTTCCAGATCCGATACGGGATTCACCTGTCGCCCGTTGAGCGAAAAGTGCGAGCTTTCCCAAGGATTCCGGTAATTGAAGCCGCCGTCGGCCGCATAAATCGGTACGGTGGGCGGCATGAACAGCGCATAAGTCAGCGAGTTGGTAATGCCGTCGCCGAACGGAGAAGAGTTGTAATTCACTTCCTTCGAGGTGGTCAAGCTGTTTTGAGCGCTTTTGCCGAAGGTAGCGTTTGCTCCCACCGTCAATTTTTCATGCACCTGACGGTCG
This sequence comes from Dysgonamonadaceae bacterium, assembly GCA_031284225.1. Next base: position 2,392 of record JAITAH010000250.1, read on the forward strand.
ATAGTGATATGCGCACTGTATCGACGGAAGCCGGAATTGATAATGATTCCGTCCTGCCGGATGTAATTCCCTGAAATCAAATAGCGTGTTTTCTCGTCGCCACCGCTGACCGACAGATCATGATTCTGGCTGAAACCGGTTTGCAAAACGGCGTCTTGCCAGTCGTAACCGTTGCCGATGGAAGCCAATTGTTCCTGAGTGATATTTCCTTTGTTCCCGAAATAATCTGTTTGCAGCTTGGCCCACTGTGGGGCATCCATCAGTTCCAGCCGTTTAGCGGGAGCGCTCCAGCCGGCGGTGGCGTTGTAGCGGACAATGTCTTTCCCGCGGTTTCCTTTTTTGGTGGTAACGATGATGACGCCATTCGCTCCGCGGGAACCGAAAATAGCCGTTGCCGACACATCTTTCAATACGGATACAGACTCAATGTCCGCCGGATTGACGGAAGCCAAGGGATTGATGCTGCTTTCAACGGCGACTTCGCTACTGCCGGCGCCGGCATCGGTAGAACGCGGATAAACAATCACACCGTCAATCACATACAA
>JAITAH010000287.1 GCA_031284225.1 Dysgonamonadaceae bacterium
AGTTATTTCTTTCGCCCTTTTGCTTTATAAACTTTGTAAAAAACTTGCTTAGGTAGTTAAAGTTAACTAAATTTGTTCCGATTTTTAACGTTTACGATGATTCATTAAAATGATTTAGGGTTTGAGTCAAATATTTTGTATTTTTTTGGATAAATGTTAAACAAAAACAAACTTACTTTGTTCCATTAATACGAGGGTAGAAGATATATATGAGAAAGTCAACCATTTGGTTACTCACAGGCGTTTTGATCTTTGCGTTTATCGGTTTGCTGTATTTACAGATCACGTATATTCATATTATATTGAATACGCAGCAAGAACAGTTAAAAAACAATGTCAAACGCAGTTTATATCAGGTTTCCCACGATTTGGAATTGGACGAAACCGAGCAATTTCTGATAGACCAGATTCGCACTTTCGGCAATATGAATTGGAGAAGCGGGAAGCGAATTTCGCCGCGCATTGATATGGGAGAACAACAGCGGTTGTCGATGGGAGTACTCCCGCCCAGTTTTGGAAAAAATGATTTGAATACAACTTCGCGAACAATCAAAGAAGCATTTCAGGATCGTTATGTGTATCAGCAAAATTTGCTGGACGAAGTGATTCGAAATGCGATGAAAGGCAGTGAACGCTCCATCGAAGAACGGATGGACGTCCGGCAATTGGAACTCTATATCCGGCAGGAATTAGCCAATAACGACCTGGTTTTGCCGTTTGAATACGCGGTAGTGGACAAAGATAAGCGACCGATCTATCAAAGCTCGAATTTTCGGAGCCACGATTTGACCGTTTATTCGCAAATCCTGTTTCCACAAGATGCAGCCAGTCGATTGTACATTTTAGAAGTAATATTTCCTTCCGAAAAGACGTATGTTTTCGATTCCATTATGCGATTTATGGTACCTTCCATTGTCTTCACGTTGGTATTGCTGCTGGTATTTGTATTTACGATCTATACAGTCTTCCGTCAAAAGCGTTTGTCGGAAATGAAAAATGATTTTGTCAATAACATGACGCACGAGCTGAAAACGCCGGTGGCCAGCATTTCGCTGGCAGTCCAAACGTTGAATGACGCCGACGCCTCCCATTCGCCCCGGCTGATGGAACATGCAAAAAACGTTATCGCCGATGAAAGTAAACGCTTGGGGTTTCTGGTAGAAAAAGTCCTGCAAATGTCGCTTTTCGACGACCGAGAAGTACAGTTCAAACGGACGCTTTTGGAGGCCAATGACTTGATAACCAGCGTGGCAAGCACGTTCGCCCTTCGCGTGGAAAATGCAGGAGGCACGCTCGACGTCGATTTGGAAGCAACCGATTCGACCATCCTGGTGGACAAAATGCACTTTACCAACGTCTTGTTTAATCTGATGGAAAATGCCGTCAAATACCGGCGCACCGAGGTTCCGCTCCAGTTGAGGGCACGAACGATAAATGTGGGCGATAAAATTCAGATTATTATCGAAGACAATGGGATGGGGATCCGGAAAGAAAGCCTGCGGAAGATTTTCGACCGCTTTTACCGCGTTCCTACCGGCAACCGGCACGATGTAAAAGGGTTTGGACTGGGTTTGGCCTACGTGAAGCGGATTGTTACCGATTTTGACGGAACTATCAAAGCAGAAAGTGAATTTGGGTCGGGTACGCGGTTTATTATCAGCTTGCCCTACATAGATAATTAATTTTAATAAATAGAGTAGTTATGGAAGAAAAAGGAAGAATCTTCTTGTGCGAAGATGACGAAAATTTGGGAATGCTTTTGAAAGAGTATTTACAAGTGAAAGATTTTATTGTAGATTTGTTCCCGGACGGAGAATCCGGAGCAAAGAATTTCCCAAGGGAAAAATACGATTTATGTGTGCTGGATGTGATGATGCCGAAAAAAGACGGCTTTACCCTGGCTCAGGAAATCCGTGCAGTCAATACGGATGTTCCTATCATCTTTTTGACGGCCAAAACCCTGAAAGAAGACGTGTTGGAAGGTTTCAAAATCGGCGCCGACGACTACATTTCCAAGCCGTTCAGCATGGAAGAATTGTTGTTGCGGGTAGAGGCCATCCTTCGACGGGTGAGCACGAAAAAACCTTCGAAAGAAGGGCCTTACGTGATTGGAAAATTTACATTCGATCCCCAAAAACAGGTGTTGACAAGCGGTAAACACGGCGCGGTGAAATTGACTACCAAAGAAAGCGACCTACTGGGGCTGCTTTGTGAAAATGTGAATCAGGTTCTGGAACGAAACTATGCGCTGAAAAAGATTTGGGGCGTAGTCGATTATTTCAATGCCCGCAGCATGGACGTCTATATCACCAAATTACGGAAACTGCTGAAAGAGGATACGAATATCGAAATTATGAATATCCACGGAAAAGGATATAAACTGATTGCTCCGGTAGAAGAATAAGAAAAATGTGAGGGGAAAAGGAAGGCTTTCTGCCTGAACTGTCCGACTATGGAGTACACGGTACACGATGCTTGATAAGTAAATAAATGCTGTATCTGATCGTGATCGCGTACTCCGTAAGTAACGTTTTCCCAATCGTTCACAGACAAAAAAGGAAGAATAACGGAGCATAACTGGGCGTAAACCGTTTTCTTCGCGGTTTACTTTTCCATAAACTTCAGGACAGCGCTCATCAATTGATCCCGACCGTCCGCTTCTTGTATCGCTTCAAACGGAAAGCCCAAGACGCAAACCTTGTAATCGCCGGAAAAAGCCACGCCGGCGCTTAGGTTGTTTTCGCTGTAACGGAAAACGGTATGACTTCCCTCGCCGGCCGGTTCAATGGCGTCGGGCGATTCCACGGCATAAAACGCCGTATTCAGCCGGTTATGAAATTGATAATCGCCTTTGAACGGCGGGAAAGGCGAAAATACGGTTCGCACCCGGCCGGTTACCGCCGCATGGCCGGTACGCCACTGGTATTTCAATATTTCCCGCGCAAAGCGCTGATCGGATTTCCGCACAAAAGGATTGTCCCATAAATCGGAACCTACATACGACCCGCTGATAAAAATATTTCCACCCTGCCGGCAATACGCGCTAATCTTTGCCTGCAAATCGTCGGGAAAAGTTTTGTATCGAGGCGGAAAAACGCCTCTGCCCACGACCGTTTGTTTTTGTTTGCCGAGGATTAAATCGACTATAGGACATGAGTTTAGGTCGATTTGTCCGTTCATGACGGCAACCGCCGAAGTCGAAACAAAGGAATATCCGGCTTTAACCACAGACGTCCCATGTCGGCGCGGATAATCGAAAGTATTTCCGCCCAGCGTCCAGGTTTCGTAGTCGGCATTGCTGGCGCCGAATCCTACCGCATCGTCATCCATCCAAGGAATCGTCCGGCGAAATTCGTACTGGCTGCCGATGTAATTGTATTCCATCCTGTCGGGAACGCCGTGATCCATTAAATCCATAAAACCCGCCAAACTGTCTTTCGCGACAAAACTGCCCGGAGCCGAAAGCCGGTCAAAACCGTTGACGATCAATACCGTAGCTTTTTCATCGCTTTTCCGGTAAACGGATAAAGTTTCGGACGGAAAACTTTCGCCGCCACCGTTGACGGCCGTAATGCGGAAATTGTATAACCGATCTTTCTCAATCGACAGGCTGATCTCCGGCTCTTTCACCCAAGTTCCGTTATCGAAACCGTCATCATTTACAGAAATATAGACAATGTATCCGGTTGGGACGGCGGTCGGTTCCAACGCATCCGCCACCGGCTGCCATTGCAAGAATACCTGCGTATCGCCGGTAAAACGTGCGCTGAACGACTGCACCGGCAACGGCTGTACGATATACTCCGACTGGTATTGATGGGCGATGAATTTCAAAAATCCTTTGTACAGCGATCGGCTTACGCTGAACCGGAAATTAGGATCCAGTCCGTAACGCATATCGGCAAAATTCTGATGCGACAAGAGTTCGAGCAACATAGTCGGCGCTTCCGGCAACCGGGCTTCGCTGTAATTCCGGTTCCAGATAGGACGGCGCGTCCACTTTGGCTCGTAGAGAAATCGAACGTCCCGCACAATTTCGTCCATCACCGTCGATACCAAATCGCGGGAAAGGATGCGCGGTTTTTCGTTATCGAAAACTTCCTCCTTATAATGCGTCATACAAATGCCTAACGTGCCGATAATAGAATCATTGTAAGTCGTTCCTGCATCGCTATGGAAAGCCAGAACGGCGTCGATCGGGACGCGGCGGTTGATCATTTCGTTGACCCACAGGCCGCGGCTTTGAAAATCGTCGATATAATCGCGTTCGCCTTTCGACCAGCGATAAACGCTGTCGGGCATACCTGCCCACTGCAACCAGTATCGGGCGCCTTCGGTATAACGAGGACGACCGCTGGGTTCCGGTTGGCGCCCCCGCGCAATATTCCCGATTCCGCCGCCGATTTTGACGGCATCGGCCGTCAGGATACGGCCTTTCGTGGCGCTTTGGTTCGACAAAACCACTTTGCACCGTTCGTTTTTCCCTTTTTCAAAATCGAAAAAGCCAAGGAACACCCACGTGCCGCCGCTCATCGTTTGATTGATCGTAAACTCGGTTTTTCCACCGGTATGATAAACTGTGTAGCGGGCGTCTTTCGTGCTGTTTTTCACACTTGCGTAGGAAATATAAACGCCGTATTTCCCCTTTTCGGGAATATCCGGCTCCCAAATGCATTGGCTTTCTTCGCCCTTAGTAACCGTTTTGATTTGTCGGTAAGTTCCATCAAGAAACGGATTTTCCAAATCGAAATAGACGGTTTGACGGTGAGCAAAGCCGGGCGTCGCGCCGTCCGTCCACGATTCGTCGCCGGCGGTTTCCCAATAACCGGATTGTGCGGTTGAACGGTCGTTATCGACAATAATTTCGTGCCGTTGCGTATCGCGTTCGCGCGGCAGAAGCACGCTGGCTCCGGCATTTTCGAGCATGGGAACCAAATACGGCAACACAAAACTTTGTGTGAATAAATCTTCCACCGTCTGAAAAACCCGGGCGCGTTGCCATTCCCAGCGGTCTAAGTTCTGCTCGTAATACCAGCCATGACTTTGCCACAGGGCAATGTGTCTGTTCTGCAAACCGTTTGTTATGGCAATCGGAACGGAAAGATTCTTTTTGAGCGGCACATCCACTTTGTTGGTAAACCGTTCTTTCCGGTGGAGGGGGATATAATCTTCAATTACATATCCATCGGAATACAATTCGATTGTTTTACGTTTGAAAGCGGCAGGCAATAATGCCCGTACCCGTTTATAGATATTGTCGGTCAGCGCCGAGTCGAAACGCCCATAAGATAAACCTTCACTGGCAAACAGTTGCAATTTCTTCTTTGTTACTACAACAGAATCAATCCGGATGGGTAAAACGGAGGTCTGTTGACGGATAACGTCGGTCAGAATACTCCCGATTTTTTGTTTCGTTATTTCCGGAAGTTTCTGCGCCTGCGTTTTTGCCGGAACAAAGACAATCGATACAAAAAAGAAGACAATCAACCATTGATTTCTCATGAACCTATTCGATGCTTTCCTTCCATTTTTATTCCCCAAAAATACTTCCGTAACGATGATATTCGTAGGCG
>JAITAH010000299.1 GCA_031284225.1 Dysgonamonadaceae bacterium
AAATTCAAGCCATTACCGGCATTGGTTTAATCGGGCACATCACCGAAGCGGACGAAGGCGCTCATTTGATAGCACGCGACGGCACGCACGTTCCATTGGTGGCGCAGGGATGGACGCAGGGGTAAAAAAGGCCGTTCTTCATCGCACAATAATGCAAAGGCATTTTATTCGTCATTGAACCAAGTTCAATTGACCAGATTCAATGACGAAATCGGATTTTTAAGGCTGTGATTCACTCTTGATACACCGGACGGGCCGACCGTTCTGGCGACTGCTGCCGACACCCGTTCGCACGGAGGAAATATAATAGTACAAGACGTAGGCATAAAGATCTGCACCTATATAGTAGGCTGACCCACTCCAATAGGTACCGTAAGTGCCTACATCGGACAATGTACCCGGGGCGACCGTTGACTGCGGGTCGCCTACGCGAAAGCCCGACGCGGGAAAAACCGCTTTCAAATAGGTGGCAAAACCGGCTCCGGAATTAAAATCAAGCACATCCTTACCGGTCGCATCCGAAACGGTAACGCCTTGAAAGAGCGCATTCTGCGTATTCTTATCATCCCTTCCCTTATACCAGCCGATGGCAGCGGATTGAGTCGCCCAGTTGTATGTGCTGTCTTTCCAGCCGCCAAATTCGCTCGACAGAGGCAGGCGATAGTTTTTAAGCGCGGAATTTTGGGTCGTTTTGCTGATATACTGGCAGATATCTCCCTTGTATTTCAAATAAACAGCATCCGTATTGCGATCAGCATCGATCAGGTAAGAGTCATCCCGACTTATACTGGTATGAGCATTATTCATATAAGGAATAATATTACTATTGTCTCTCCAGCCGCCGATCCAGCCTTTCGATGCAGCAGTGCAGGACGACCAGGAAGAGGCAGTGGGATTGCTTGAAACATAGTTAGGAACGTAAATCGTCGTTCGGTTAGGGTCATACATTGCATCGACCGGCGAAACGCCTACCAGCGATCCCCACTTGAACTGAACGCCCTGATAGTAGCACGCCGGACCAGTATAACCGGCCGGCTCAAAGGTCAGCTGCGTACCATCCCAGTAAATGTTCGATCCCGCCCAAATGCCTTTATGGATAATCATCTTCAAAAAGTATGATTTGGAGGGATCCAGCATTTTCGCAAACTTAACCGAAATATTGGATGAAACGTTCTCCTTGATATCCTTGATAGTCAGTGAAGTAATAATCATATTAATCGGATTGTCTTTTTCCGTATAAACGATGCTGTAATCACTCGTAACACTGTTTGACCCCATGTCCATCCAACCGGTAAAGGCCTGGGGTGCAGCAACATTCTTCTTAGCAAGCATACCATTCGCCACCGTCAACCGTCCGGTGTAATTAGAAGACATCTGAGCCTTAATATCCGTAATCACAGGACTTGTACCCCCCATAATCGTTGTATTCACCTTTACTCGTGTAAACAGATGGCTCAACGATACATTAATTCTGCTTCCAGTGGTATTTATCGTTGCAGTCGCCGTTCCCCAAAGCAAATCAAAATTAGGAGTAACTTCTACGGTTTTATCATAAGCCGGCGCTGACGCCGTTGTATTGTTCGAATAAATCACAAACTTATATTGTTGACCTGTAATCAACGGGAATGCATCACCGGCTACATCGGTTGTAGCTGCATCGTAGGTATATTCCTTATCTGCGATATATTTATCATTCTTATCATAAACGACCATCCGGAATTTCGCGCCATTCACAATAGCATCATAGGAGGCCCGAATGGGTGGAGCAGATTCCTCCATGAGGGTTGATTCCAGATACCACCCGTTGCTCAACGCTTGTTCTACGGTTTCTAATACTTTCCCGGCGCCTCCCTCGCTACGAATTACCGTTTCATCGCCCGGATAATTTATCCCGCTTATCGAAAAGCGTACCGGTACCGTGCTGTCCTGCGGCACATCTTCCTTTTCGCACGAACTTAACAGGAATGTTATACTACACAACAATCCCAGTATGATAATCAAACAGCATGTGTAATGCCTTATCGACAACTTGTCGAATATTGTTTTTTCTTCCATTTCCATAATCTTTTCTTTTTAATTTTTTTCTTTCATTTTAACACTTTATTGCAAACGACAATAACATTTCACTCCCGGTAATAACCTTAATCCCATATAATATAAATATCGCCGCTTTCATCGAGAGCGCCGTCCACCACCTCGTCATTTTCCCAGGGCGACAATTGAGTCGATACCCCGGATGAAGCAGTACCCGCTATACATTCTTCCAAAATCACTTCACGGACTTCTACCTTGGGAGGAAGATAATTTTTTTTCATTTTCTTTTCCATCTTTTTAATTTTTTTTCATTTCACTTTATTTTTCTTTTACCTTATTTTAAAATCGTTTTCACACGCTAAAATGTGTCAATCATTAATTAGATTAAGTCTGTCTCTCTTTGCCGCGAATAATTGATACGAATCCCTGTAACCGGATTCCACTATTTATTCAAATACATTTCACCACTCATCCACAGAGGGTTCTTTAAGCTAATAGCAGAATTATCATTTCCAATGACTATGAAAATTTTCCTTCCGGATTTTTTCTAAGAAGAAACTCAACGCAGGGTTGGATACAACAGGACTACATTCAAAAAAAACAGTCTATCATCAAAAACTAAAAATTTAGATAATACTATTTTTTTGTTATTTAATGAATTGTTCTTCCCGTCATATATTTTTCTACAGACTGCCAAGTTCTTTCTATATTAAACATTTTATTCATTGTTTGTATAAATTTTTATAAAATATTTCATTCTAATTCTAAAAAATAATTGCGACTACAAAGTAAAAGCATTTCCTCAAGTTATACAAATATTTTACAAATATTTTTATAAAATATATTTAAAATATTCATTACTATTTCATCATTTATATGATTTTTATACAGGGGTTATATATATCTTATGTAGATCCGAGAATGCTCAAAATCCGGAAACAACCGGCAAAGAGCGCAAAACGTTCCATCGTTAATGGATCCGTAATGCTCGGATTTTAAAGCAGGTTTTGACTGAATCCGGCTTCTTTGATAATTTCAACGGCCCGCTTCACATCCCAGTCGCGAATGGAGAGTCTGACGCCGCTTCCCGGTGCAATAATGGCAGAATCGGTATGATTCAGGGAATACTTGATTTTCTCGGCCAATAAAATACTTTCCAACACAAATGCCTCGCTGGGAAAAGTAAAAATTGCTACATCGATCAGTTTCATGTTCCTTCCTCCCAAAATTATTTTAGATTTGTTACTAATATAACATCCATATTTGCCTAAAAGTTCCTATATTTGGCATGGAAATTGTCTTATACAAATTCATAAATGCTTGAAAAATCGGACAAATATACAAAAAAATGAATGATATACTTGTACAGTCGATGGAAATAACGATCGATAAAAAACCTGTTTCTCCGGAAGAAATGGAAAAAGAAATGCCCATTTTACCGTTGATGAATTTATTATTTTTTCCTCACGTCCCCACCCCCATTTCTATCGGACGTACCAAATCGCTGAAACTGGTGCAGGATCTGCAAAAGAAAGATGGCTATATCGGCGTTTTCTGTCAGAAAGATACGGACCGCGAAGATCCGGGGTATGACGATTTATACCCGGTAGGCCTGATTGCCAAGGTGATCAATGTCTCGAAGGAAGAAAACGACAGCACTTCCGTCATCCTGATGGGCGAAAATCGGGTGCATTTAGACGAAATCACGGCAACCGAACCCTATCTCTCCGGCCGCTTTTCGCTGCTGGAAACCATTTCTCCCCCAAAATCAGACAAGGAATTCAAGGAACAGCAAAAAGCGATCAAGGATAAGATTACGCATATCCTCACGGCTAAAATCACGCTGCCTCAATTTGTTCTTGAATCGCTTCAAACTTCAAAAGATTACAATTACATGGCCAATCTCGCTTTTACGATCGTCGAGGCAAGCATCGAAAGCAAACATGAAGTTTTAGCCTGCAACGATCTGAAAGAGCGATACAACCGCTTACTTTCTCTGCTCGACCACGAATTGCAATTGCTGGAAATCAAGGAATCGATTCGCCGGAAAACCCAGGTCGATATTAATAACCAGCAACGGGAATATTTCCTGCAACAGGAAATGAAAAATATCCAGGAAGCTTTGGGCGGAAATATCCACGATATCGAACTCAAAGAAATCAAAGCAAAGGCCGAAAAAATCAATTTTACGCCCGACCAGCGCCTGTATTTCGAGAAAGAATTGAAAAAATTAGAAAGCCTGCATCCACATTCGCCGGATTATTCCACGCAAATGTCGTATATCCAAACCATTCTGGCGCTGCCGTGGAACAGTTATACAAAAGATAATTTCAACTTGGAACGGGCGAAAAAAATACTGGACAGAGATCATTTCGGACTCGACAAGGTGAAAGACCGCATCCTCGAACATCTGGCCGTGTTGAAGCTGAAAGGCGATATGAAATCGCCCATCCTCTGTTTGACAGGCCCTCCGGGCGTGGGGAAAACTTCGCTCGGAAAGTCCATTGCCGATGCGCTGAACCGAAAATACATCCGCATGTCGCTCGGCGGCTTGCACGATGAAGCGGAAATCCGCGGACATCGCCGTACCTATATCGGGGCAATGCCCGGCCGGATTATCCACAGCATCCAGAAAGCCGGTTCGTCCAACCCGGTCGTCATCCTGGACGAAATCGACAAGGTGGGACACGATTATAAAGGCGATCCGGCAGCGGCTTTGCTGGAAGTGCTGGATCCTGAACAAAATTCCGCTTTTCACGACAATTATCTGGATATGGATTTCGACCTCTCCAAAGTTCTCTTCATCGCTACCGCCAATACCTTGACGACCGTTTCCCAACCCCTCATCGACCGTATGGAGCTGATTCACGTGAGCGGTTACATTTTGGAAGAGAAAGCGGAAATCGCCCGGAAACACCTCTTGCCGACGCAGTTAGAAAATCACGGAATCCCGAAAGCGCAATTCGATATCCCGAAGAAAACCCTGTATGCGCTTATCGAATCCTATACCCGCGAATCGGGCGTGCGGGAACTGAACAAAAAAATCGCCAAAGTGTTGCGTAAAATTGCACGCGCCATTGCCGAAGAATCCGATTATCCCCGTAAATTACGCATCGAAGATTTGCCCGAATATTTAGGCCCCGTCGAATACACCAAAGAAAAATACGAAGGAAACCAATACATCGGCGTCGTTACCGGCCTGGCCTGGACGGCGGTGGGCGGCGAAATACTGCTTATTGAAGTCAGCTTGAGCAAGGGAAAAGGCGCCAAGCTGACGCTGACCGGCAATTTGGGCGATGTGATGAAAGAATCGGCCATCCTGTCTTTAGAATACATCAAAGCCCATGCGGCGGACCTGAACATTCCCGAAACCCGGTTTGAGGAGTGGAATGTGCACATCCATGTTCCCGAAGGAGCCATTCCCAAAGACGGTCCCAGCGCCGGAATCACCATGACCACTGCGCTGATTTCGGCCTTCACGCAACGCAAAGTCAGATCCCACCTGGCCATGACCGGCGAAATGACGCTTCGCGGCAGAGTGCTTCCTGTAGGCGGCATTAAGGAAAAAATTCTGGCTGCCAAGCGCGCCGGCATCCGGGAAATTATCCTGAGCGGCGAAAACAGGCGGCACATCGAAGAAATCAATGCTTTGTATCTCAAAGGATTGCAATTCCATTATGCGAACGATATTCAGGATGTGCTGGCGATCGCTTTGATGGGGGATTGAAATAAATAAGATAGAAAATACGGGGTTATTTTACCGTAAAGATCTTCTCGAAAACGGTCGAACGGGAATCTTTCAGCAAAATAGAGGTATTGCCGGAATACTGTGTCGTGATTCGCAGCGCCACCTCTTCGCTGGGCAAATCCGGCGCAACCACCAACAGTTCAGATGGATTATTGACGACAATATCAACTGCCGGAACAGGATACTCCGGCGCCTGAGGCTCGGTACCGATAAACTCAACGCCGACTGTGGGGTTCGTACCCACAATCCGCAGGTTGTGCCCGAAGATTTTTACCGTTCCGCCTATGGTGATGTACTGATTAGTCGTACCGCTCTTAACGTCTTCGACATAATCCACTTTTAATTGAACAACCGGTTCTAAGTAGTATTCGTAGGAGGAATAGAGGACGCCCGGTAATTCGTTCATGATTCTTAATTAATGAATCAAAATCGGTTTTTTCTATTTAAATCATCTTTATAAATTTCTTCACCCCATGAAGATTGTTTATCTTTGCAACCATGAAAATATTGCGATTGAATAAAACGTTGTGGTTATTGCTCGTGCTACTGGTGGGTTTAACCACGCCGGTGCGCGGTCAGATAAATACCAACCGCGTGCTGGCCATCGGCAAAAATGCTTTGTATTTTGAAGATTATGTGCTGGCTATTCAGTATTTCAATCAGGTGATTAAGTCGAAGCCTTATCTGGCGGAGCCTTACCTCTATCGCGCTTTAGCCAAACTCAGTCTGGACGATTACAAAGGCGCCGAAGCCGATTTTACGCTCTGCATCGAACGTAATCCGTTTCTGGTTTACGCCTACCAGTATCGGGGCGCCGCCCTGCAAAGTCAAGGAAATTACGCAGGCGCCGTGGCGGATTATAACAAAGGGCTGGAATTTCGTCCCGAAGACCGGCAAATGCTGCTCAATAAATCCATTGCCTACGTGCAGGATAAAAACTACGACGATGCGCTGGCTACGCTGGATTTGTTACTGAAATATCAACCCCAATTTCCGTATGCTTATTTGACGCGCGGCGCGGTATATACCGAAAAAGGCGACACGCTGCAAGCCTTGAACGATTATAACAAGGCGTTGACATTAGATAAATATTCCGCTCCGGCTTATGCCCAGCGTGCCATGCTCTACCTGCAAAAAGAAGACTATGCGTTGGCCGTAAACGATTTCGATCAGGCCATTCATTTAGAAACCAAACAATTGGGATATCACATCAACCGGGGATTGGCGCGTTACCACCTGAACGATTTACGGGGCGCGATGGCCGATTACGATACGGTGATCCGTATGGACACGCATCACGTAATTGCCCGTTTCAACCGCGGACTGCTTCGTTCGCAGGTCGGCGACGTCTATGGCGCTATCGAAGATTTCAACCAAGTAATCGGGCAGGAACCGGATAATTTTATGGCTATCTACAACCGCGCAATCTTGAACGAGGAAGCGCGACAATATGCCGATGCCGTCGGCGATTTGAACAGCGTGATTCAGGAATATCCCAACTTTGTGCCGGCTTACTATTTCCGCTCGGAAATCAAACGGAAGATGAACGACGTCCGGGGCGCAGATACCGATTACTGGTATGCTTACAATCTGGAGCAAAAATTGCGCCAGCAACGGGAACAGGGCAAAATCGTTACGGGCAAGGAAATTTATGACGCGGAAGACCGTGCCGACGAAGCCAACGAATCCGGTAAAACCCGCGAGAAATCCGATAAAGACATCGCCAAATTCAACCGCTTGGTGGTCTATGACAAGGAAGAAGAACTGCAATCGAAATACCGGAACGAAATCCGGGGACGGGTACAAGACCGGCAAGTGAAAGTGGATCTCGAACCGCAATTCGTATTAACGTATTACGAAAGCATCGACGCTCTCGACCCGCCTTCTTCCCGGATCGACAAGATGATATCGGATTACAATTACCGGCAATCGCTGGCTTTGCAATTGCGGATTGTCAATCAGGAAGCGGCTTTGACCGACGATCAGGCCGCGTATCATTTCCAGTCCATCGACAACTATTCCTTACTTTTAGACCGCAACCCCGACAATGCGGATGCTTATTTCGGCCGGGCGCTGGATTTTATGGTATTGCAGGATTTGTCGGAAGCGATGGACGATTACAGTCGCACCATCCAATTAAATCCGGATTTTGTACCGGCCTACTTCAACCGGGCAGTGGTGCGGTATAAGTTGATGGAAATTTCCGATTACAAAGAAGATACCGGTGAGAACTCCCTCTCGTATAACCTGGAAACGGGAAAAGGAAAACCGGCCATTATCGCTCCGGGCAATCATTCTTACGCGCGTCCCATCCCCAAAGACAATCCGCAGCAGGACATGAACGATACGAAACGCCTTTTTGAATTTAACCTGATTTTGAGGGATTACGAAACTGTGATTCAACGCAATCCCGATTTTGTCTATGCCTGGTTTAATCGGGCCAATATCCGCTGTTTGCAAAAAGAATACCGGGCGGCCATCACCGATTACAACGAAGCAATCAAGCGCAATCCCGATTTTGCGGAAGCTTGGTTCAACCGCGGCCTCACCCGCCTCTATCTGGGCGATACCAATCGAGGCATCGAGGATTTAAGCAAAGCCGGCGAACTGGGCAGGGTGGATGCTTACAGTATTATAAAAAAGATGACAGCAGAATAATACATAAATATATGTCTAATTTAAAATAAGCAACATGAGAAAAAGTTTTATTTTATTCACGCTCCTTGTCAGTGCATGGTTCACTGTTCAAGGCCAGGATGGAAAGACCCGGTTTACCGAATACGACTTGTCGAACGGTTTACACGTCATTCTCTATCCCAATGATGCGACGCCTAATGCAATGGTATCGTTGATGTATCACGTGGGCGCCAAAAATGAAGATCCTTCCCGCACCGGCTTCGCCCATCTATTTGAACATCTTATGTTTGAAGGTTCTGAAAACATCGGACGGGGCGAGTATTTCGGAATCATTCAGGCAGCCGGCGGTTCGCTCAATGCCAACACAACGCAAGATCGCACCTACTATTACGAGAATGTGCCGTCCAACGAATTGGAGTTAGCGCTCTGGATGGAATCGGAACGGATGTTCCATGCTAAAATCGACAGTATCGGCGTCAGTACGCAAAAAGGCGTGGTGATCGAAGAACGCAAACAATCGTACGACAACCAGCCTTACGGCACCTGGATGGAAGAAATCGGGAAACGCGCCTATAAAGTACACCCTTACCGGTGGCAAACTATCGGCGATCCGGAACACATCCGCGCCTCTTCGTTCGACGACATATACAGTTTCTACAAAACGTATTATGTGCCGAACAACGCTGTGTTGGTAGTAGCCGGCGACTTCAACGAAAATCAAACCAAAGGATGGATTGAAAAGTATTTCGGAACCATTCCACGAGGCTCTTTGCCTATCTATCGCCCCAATATCGTGGAACCGGCACAAACAGAAGCTATTTGCGATACGGTTTACGACAACATTAAATTGCCCGCCGTATTTGTCGCCTATCATGCTCCGTCGATGGGAACCAAGGAAGCCTACGCCATGAAAATGTTGAATTACATACTGTCCGGAAGCGAAAGCTCCCGCATGAAAACCCATCTGGATGAAACCGGATTGACCGTTCAATCCTTGCTGTATTACTACGACACGGAAGATCCGGGTATCGTTTACGCCTTGGGAATCGCCAATTTGGGAAAGGAAAGCCGGGATGTAGAAAACGCAATCGTGGCCGAAATTGAAAAAGTAAGCAAGGAATTGGTTTCCGAAGATGAATTTCAGACAGCGCTGGCCGCTTCGGAATATACAACGGCCGCCCAACTCCGTACTCTTGCGGGCGTATCCCAGTCTTTGGCAAACAATTATACCTATTTCAAAGATGCAAGCCGCATCAATAAAGAATTGAGTTTTTACAACGAAATCACCCGGGAAGACTTATTGCAGGTAGCGCAAAAATATTTCCAACCCCAGTCGAAAACAGTTGTTTATTATTTACCTAAATAAGATTGAAAATGAAAACAATATATAGTCTATTCGCATTTCTGTTCGTAGTTTCGACACTGAATGCGCAAACATTAAACCGGAGCATCCGTCCTGCTTCGGCGCCCGCCAAAGAAATTCACATCAAAGACGCTCAGTTATTTACCTTGCCGAACGGATTGAAAGTATTTTTAGTGGAAGATAAGACGACCCCGATTCTTTATTATTCGTTGACGCTGGATGTCGATCCGGCGCTGCAAGGCAATAAGGCCGGTATCTACGACGTATTCAATGATGTTTTCGGAAAAGCGACTACGTCCAGAACCAAAGAACAGTTAAATAAAGAGGTCGATTTGATTGCTGCCCAATTCTCGGCCAGTCGGTCGGGCGTTTCCATTTCTTTCCTGAAAAAGTATGAACAAAAGGCCTTGGATCTTTTTTCGGACATTTTGCTGCATCCGGTATTCACCCAAGAAGATTTCAATTTAACGATCGAAAAAACGAATACGCTTTTAGCCGGTTTGGGCGATGACGGCGGCGAAATGACTGACCGGGTATCGAGCGTGCTGACTTACGGCAAGCAGTTTCCCTACGGAGAACTCACGACCAAACAAACCATTGGGAATGTGCAAATAGCTGATTTGGAAAACTATTACAATACCTATTTTGCACCCAACACCGCCTATCTGGTCATTGTCGGCGACATTTCCCTGACGGAAGCCAAGGCGTCGGCACAAAAACACTTGGGACAATGGAAGAAAAAGACCGTGCCGGTTGCCAAATATCTCATCCCTTCGGCGCCGGCAACTACCGAAGTGGCTTACATTGTGAAGTCGGAAGCCGTACAATCGTCCATAACGGTTACATATCCGCTCGCTTTTCAGATAGGCCAACCGGATTATGACGCCGCCCGGATTATGAATTATATTTTAGGCGGTTCCGCAACGGGTTACCTGTTCACGAATTTGCGGGAACAGCACAGCTATACTTACGGCGCTTACAGCAATTTATCCAGCGGTGAACATATCGGAAGATTTGAAATATCCGGCGGAAGAGGACCTGCTTCCGTAAAAGCGGCCATCACAGACAGCGCAGTATATGAAATTTTCCATGAACTGAACCGGATCATCACCGAACCGGTTACCGAAGAATCGCTGAAAGCAGCCAAGACTTATCTGGCGGGAAATTTCTCCCGAAGTCTGGAAAACTCAAGTACTTTGGCCGGTTTCGCCATCAATATCGACAAATACAAATTGCCGAAAGATTATTACAAGAACTACCTGAAACGTATCGAAGCCGTAACGGTGGCCGATGTTCAAGCCGCAGCGAAGAAATACGTGAAACCGAACAATGCTTGGATAGTAGTTACCGGCGATAAAGTTTATGCCGATAAACTGTTGCCCTTCGCCAGCGACAAATCCATCCATTATTTCGATCACGACGCCAACTCCGTTGCAGCGCCGACCGGCGAAAGTACGGATATTCCGGCCGAAACCATCATCGCCAATTACGTAAACGCTTTGGGTGGAAAAGCCGCTATCGACAAAATCCACGATTATACGATAACCGCCGATGTGAAAGCGATGGGGCAATCGTTGAGCTTTACACAACGGTTCAAAACGCCCGACAAAACGCTCGTCAATCTGGAAATGAACGGAATGGCTATTCAAAAAATGGCTTTTGACGGAACTGCATTGAGAATATCGGGCATGGGCGGCGCTCAGGAATTGACCGAAGGCGACCTGCTGAATAACATCAAAGACGGCGCCGGAGTCGTTCCCGAAGCGGATTACGTTAAAAACGGATACGCCTTGTCGGTCGGCGATATCGAAGAGGTGAACGGACAAAAGGCCTACGTGCTCACGGCTACCAAAGGCGAAAGTAAAGCCATCAACTATTTCGATGTAACAACCGGTTTGAAACTCAAAAGCATCAACTCGCTTACCCCGCCGGAAGGCGAACCTCAAACCACCGCCATCGAATATTCGGACTATCGCGCCGTGAACGGCGTACAATTCCCGTTCCTCCTGAAGCAAAGCATGGGAGGCATGTCGATGGACTGCATTGTAAAATCCGTCGAAATCAATCAAGGGATTGACGATTCGGTATTTCAATGAAAAACGTAGGGCTGATTGCTTTCGTAATGCTGAATTCGACAGGAATCTGGGCTGCCAATGAGAAAGATTCGCTGTTTATCCGGCTGAATAAAGTCATGGATAACAAAGAATATTATGAGATGAACAAAGATCAGAATATTCAGAATCTGAAGCAATTGTTCGTACTCAGTTCCTTGTCGCCCAAACAAAAATACGAAATCAATATCAAGCTATACGAAGAATACGTAAAATACCAATCGGATTCTGCCGTACATTATATTCTTGAAAACCAGGAAATTGCATACATCCTCGGAGAAGAAGATTTACAGTATGAAACCGCCATTCGCTTAGCCGGATTATATTCGACGAAGGGAATGTATATCGAATCGAAGGAGTTGTTGGAGGGGATCGATAAAAAGATCCTGCCCCAACGGCTCCTGCCGATTTATTACGAAACTTACAATGAATTTTACAGCCATTACGGACAAAGTAACGACAATGACATTTACTATCGGAAAAGCGGCGAATACCGCGACTCGTTGTTACTCGTTCTCGATCCGCAATCCTTACAATACCGGATAGCCGACGCCACCAAGAAACTTTTCGCTAACGACAACAACGCGGAAGAAATTTTGCTGAATCTATTGCAACAAACTACGGACAAAGATCCGGAACGCGCTGTAATCGCTTTTTTGTTAGGCACATACTATAAAGACCACAATGATATCGAACGCCGAAAAACGTATTTCACCCTCTCAGCCATTACCGATATCGTCAATTGTATTAAGGATAATGCCTCGCTAAACAGTCTGGCGCTGACCTACTATGCTTTGGGGGATATGAATAATGCTTACCGGTTTTTTCAGGCGGCAATGGATGACGCCGTTTTTTGCAATGTCCGTTACAGGGCGTCCGAGGCTTCCAAGTCGTATCCGATTATCAACGAAAGCTATCATACCCAAGAGAAAATACAGAAAGGACGCTTGCAGTTTTTCCTTGTTTTCATCAGCATCCTGTTAATTATTCTGATAGCCGGAATTGTATATATCTATATTCAAATGAAACGATTATCACACATACGGAAAGAATTGTATCATACTAACAGGAAACTCAGCCAACTGAATAATGACTTGATAACTGCCAACGACCAATTGCAGGAATCGAACCGCATTAAGGAAGAATATATCGCCCATTTTTTCGATTTATGTTCTACCTATATCAATAAATTGGAAAATTACCGCAAAACCCTGCATAAATACGCATCCAATAATCAAACCGGCGAACTGTTCCAAATGTTGCGTTCCAAAGAATTGATTGAAAACGAATTGGAAGAATTATATCACAAATTCGACGCTATCTTTCTAAGCCTCTACCCTACTTTCGTCGAAGAATTTAAAGCCTTGCAATTGCCGGGCGAATCGATACTCTTGAAAACAGGCGAACTGTTAAGCACCGAACTACGAATATTCGCCTTAATCCGCTTAGGAATTACCGACAGCGTGAAAATTGCCGGCTTCCTGCGCTATTCCATCAGTACCATTTACAACTACCGCGTCAAAGCCCGGAATAACGCTACCGTTCCCCGTGAACAATTCGAAGAAATGGTACTAAAAATTGGAAATTATACACAAAATTCGTAATCGCCTTACTCCTTTTTCACTACTTTTTTAATCGGTAGATAGATTTATAAGTATTTATTACTGAAATAAATGCTTATAAAAAATACTACTTTTTTTCTATTCTGAAAACAAGCGAAAACATATCTGTGTTATATTTGTATAGATAAATATTTGTTAATTTAAATTTATTGTTTCATGAAAATGCACTTTTCTAAAAAATGGATTGCCTTTTTGTTTATTGGTTTGATGGCGGCAGGATCGCCTGTCTTTGCACAAACCGTAAACATCCAAGGAACAGTAACAGATGAAACCGGCGAATCGCTGATCGGTGTATCTGTCGCGCAAGTGGACGCCAGCAATGGCGCAATTACAGACATTGACGGGCATTTTTCCATCGATGTGCCACAAGGGTCTATCCTTCGTTTTTCGTATATCGGATACGAAACCTGCGAATTACCTGCACGTCCGGGAATGATTATTCAAATGAAAGAATCCCGCAAACTGTTGGACGAGATTGTCGTAATCGGTTACGGAACCGTTAAACGAAAAGACGTTACAACGGCCGTATCTACGGTTTCTACGCAGGATCTCGACGAACGTCCGATTATTTCGGCCGGACAGGCCATACAGGGAAAAGCGGCGGGCGTGTCGGTGATTCAACCCAACGGAGCGCCGGGTGCGGAAACCGTGATTCGTGTGCGGGGAACTACTTCTTACAATGCCGGCAACAGTCCGCTTTACGTGGTGGACGGCGTGCCGGTGGATAATCTGAATTTTCTGGCGCCTACCGATATTGCCAGTATTCAGATTTTGAAAGACGCCTCTTCGGCTGCAATTTACGGATCACGCGGAGCGAATGGAGTCATCATTATCAGCACAAAGGCCGGCTCCACAGGGAATACAAAAATTACTTTCAATGCACAACTAACTACAAACAAAACGGTTAATCAAATCGAATCGTTAAATGCCGCCCAATACAAAGAGTTGATCGACGAAATTCGTCCGGGCGCTATTCCGGCAGGAACTTCAGATGTAACCGATTGGTTCAACGAAGTTTACAAAACAGGTATTGTGCAAAATTATCAAGTTTCCATCTCCGACGGTAACGAAAAAATGAACTATTTTATTTCGGGCGGTATGCTGAATGAAAAAGGCATATTAGACGCCGCTTTCTTTAAACGGTACAATTTTCGTGCAAATCTCAACAGCCAAGTGCGTCCGTGGTTGAATGTGAACGCCAATATTTCGTATTCCGATAATTCAAAGAATGGCGTTACTACCGGTCAGGGTTCAAATCGGGGCGGCGTAGTATTGGCGATTGTCAACCTTCCGACCGCTATCCCCATTATTAATGAACAAACCGGCTATTACAACCGCAGTTTCTTCGGACAGAACATTACTAATCCGGTAGAAGCCATGGAAAACGGAAAAGACGACAAAGAACGTGAAAACCGTTTGATTGCCTCCGGAAATGCTACAATTACCTTTATGAAAGGTTTAACTTTGAAATCATCGCTTACCCTGGACAAACGGAACTATGTGCAAACCGGCTTTTCGCCTGTACTCCATTATCCGGAAACCATCGACGAATGGGGCTTTGTCAATACCGGTATCGACGAATACGGTTCGGGCTGGGACAATCGCAACATGAATACCGTTATCACGTTCGATAATGTGGCAACTTTCAACCGCTCGTTCGATAAACACAATCTGGAAGTGATGGCCGGTTCTTCATGGACAGACTCCGATTATACCAACACGTGGATCAATGGTTCCTATTATCGAGATAATTCGATTCACACGCTAAATGCTGCGAACAAAATCGCATGGGACAACACCGGTTCGGGCGCTTCCCAATGGGGCGTCTTATCCTTTTTCGGACGCGCTTCTTACAATTTCGAAAGCAAATACTTGATTACCGCCAATATACGCGCCGACGGTTCGTCGAAACTCCACCCCGACCATCGTTGGGGAACTTTCCCTTCTTTCTCGGCTGCATGGCGCCTGTCATCCGAAGAATTTATGAGCGACCTGGACTGGATCGACGATTTAAAAATCCGTGGCGGCTGGGGACAAACAGGCAATCAATCGGGCGTGGGCGATTATGCTTACTTGATGCGTTATTCCATTACTCGCCAGCCCTGGATGAATACCGTATTAGAAAATAACGCGATTGTTTATCCTTACGACAAAGCAATTCCTATCATCAGCCCGTCCAATCTGCGAACAAGCGACTTAACTTGGGAAACTACGTCGCAAAGTAATATCGGCATCGACCTTACCGTACTGCAAAATCGCCTGACGGTTGCTATGGACTATTATTATAAACGAACAACGGATATGTTGATGTACGTATCTCTGCCTTCAGGAAGCAGTTATGCCAGCGAGATCGTTCGGAATGAAGGTGAAATGAGCAATCGGGGCTTCGAAGGGGCTATCAATTCCAGAAACTTGGAAGGCGCTTTGAAATGGACAACCGACTTCAATATTTCGTTTAACAGGAATCGATTAGAAAAACTTGCATTGCAACAAATCTATTACGATGCGGAAACCACCGACGCTTTTCATCAGACGAAAGTGGTTCGCAATGAACCGGGACGTTCGCTGGGCGGGTTTTACGGATATATCAGCGACGGCGTTGATCCGGAAACCGGCGAATTAAGATACCGGGACATCAATAAAGACGGAAAATTGACGGCTACCGACCGTAGCTATATCGGCAATCCCAATCCCGATTTCATTTACGGTTTGACCAATACGTTTTCGTGGAAAAACTTCAACTTGAGTATTTTCATTCAGGGTTCATACGGAAACGATATTTTCAATGCCTCCAAAGGCGATACGGAAGGCATGTACGACCTGAAAAACCAATCGACCCAGGTGTTAAAACGCTGGCGAACGCCCGGTCAAATCACGGACGTCCCGAAAGCCGGTTTTAATATACAACCGTCCTCTTATTTTATCGAAGACGGTAGTTATCTGCGGGTAAAAGATGTTTCGCTGTCTTACAATTTCGCCGGAAAACTGCTCCGTAAATGGGGTATCACCCGTTTACAACCCTATTTTACAGCCAATAATTTACTGACATTCACAAAATACAAAGGAATGGATCCGGAAGTAAACCAATGGGGCGATAACGGACACGTACAAGGCATTGATTGGGGTACTTATCCTCATAGCAAATCGTATGTAATGGGTATTAATGTTGAATTTTAATAAATAACAAGAATATGAAACTGAAATATATAATTTTATGCAGCATCATGCCGACTATGCTATCCTGCTCGCTGGATTACGATCCGGTAGATGTTTATTCGGATGTTACCGAAGGAGTTACACAAGATAGCCTCAAAACGGTTTTTAAAGATAAAGCGGACGTCGAAAACCAACGGCAAATCATCCATAACTGTCTCAGAGATGGACAAGAACACTGGTATTTAGATATGCTTTTACTGGGTGAAAGTCATTCGGATAACGCATACGCCGGTTCGCCGAATGCCGAAACGACTCCGTTTGAAGTCAATTCCATCGAAGGTTCCAATACCAACCTGAATCGCGACTGGAACGGACACATGGGCAATATTTCCCGCGCCAATCTGCTGATATGTAACATCGATTCGGTAAACGACCCTTCACTCACCGAATCCGAACGAAAACAATACAAAGCGGAAGCTAAAATTTTCCGCGCAATGGTCTATTTTGATATGGTACGTATTTGGGGAAACGTTCCTTTAGTAACAACCGTTGCCGGCGATATTGCCGCCGCATCTATTGCAGACGTTTATCCGGCTTATTTTCCGCCACAGACGGAAGAAAAAACGGTTTATGAACAAATCGAACGCGATCTGTCGGAAGCGCTGCTCGACGCTCCCGATAATGATCCGAACGATAAAACTCAATTGAACAAATCGGTTGCCCGCACCCTGCTGGCCAAAATATACGCTGAAAAACCTTTGCGCGATTATGCCAAAGTGATTCAATATTGCGACGAACTTGCCGCCGACGGATTTAGTTTGGTCAGCGATTTCAGCGAACTGTTCGGCGTAATATTGACCGATAACAATCAACCGCCCGGAATCGATAATCGCGCCGTCAACGCCAAAGCGCACAATACGAAAGAAACCATTCTGGAGGCCTATTTCGCGCCAGGAAATGCAAACTGGGTTACTTGGATGTTCGGCCGTCCGTTGGAAGATTACAACTTTTACTTTACTTGGGCTAAATGGATTACCCCCTCGCGGGATATTGTTAAAGCATTCAAAAGCGAAGCCAATGATTTACGGTTCAACGAATCAATCGTTTATTATCCTTGCGGATGGAACATTTACTATCCGGCAGATAATTATGCTTTCATGTATAAATGCCGTTCGGCTTACAACAGCATTATCAAATTCCGTTACGCCGATATCCTTTTGCTGAAGGCCGAAGCGCTGATCATGACCGGCGATTTGAATGGAGCCGCCGTCCTCATCAACCAGACAAGGAATCGTGCCGGATTGAGCAATCTGTCGGCGTCGGCCACCGCCAACAAAGAAACGTTACTCAATGCTTACCTGAAAGAACGTCGATTGGAACTTGCTTTTGAGGGACAACGCTGGTTCGATCTCGTCCGTTTGGATAAAGTAGAATCCGTGTTGAACAACCTGAATGATGAAGGGCGCCCAACATTGGTCTATCCGTATGACGCCAACTCTTATAAATTGCCGATTCCCCAGGCGGTCATGGATCAAAACCCGAATTTAATTCAAAATCCGGGATATTAATCGCAGTAATAACCATTAAAGATACATATCAATATGAATACGATTTATAAAGCTATAGGCGCGGCGCTTCTGTTCTTGGCGTTGTTTGCCTCTTGTGAAAAAGACGACGGCTACTCCATTTCGACGCCTGTCATCCAGTCGGCAAACATCTATCCGGTTACGTTTTCTTTCGGTGATGAAGTAACGCTTACCGCACAACTATCCGACAAAGAAACTCGCCTCGCCCAACTAACGGCCAGCATTATTGCCGGCGAACGGGTCATCGGCGAACAGACGATCCCGTTAAGCGGTAACGATGAGGAAATCAATGCTCCGCTATTTATTCCTTTGGTCGATAATTTGGCCGACAGCGACGTAAAAATAACGCTGACACTACGCAATGTGTTGAAAGGAGAAATTACCCATGAAATCACAGGATTGATCGGCAAACGGGCATATTACAACCAGTTGTATTTGGTTCCGGACAATGGAAAAATCATTACGCTTTCACCGCAATCCGGCAATAAGGATAAATATGAAGCTACCGGTCTGGGATTGAACCGTTCGTTCAATTACAAAATCGCCCAAAAATTAACCGCAAATAATCAAATTGATTATTCCGGTTTGGTATGGGGCGATCTCAACGGAAGAATGACGCTGGTGGATGATAAAGGAAAATCGCTCTTCGCTTTTGCGTCGGGAATTGATTACATCCAAAATTTTGTATTCGACAATTACGGTTTCGGCATTACGATTTCGGGCGCCAATTTTGGTCCAAACGACTTAATGTTAAGCCTTTTTGATGACGTAACCTTAGATAACGAACGGTTCCATACGCTCACCCGTTCATTGAGCAAAGGGCAAGAATACACATTGTTCGGCGATTTGGCGGACGATATCATCGTATATAATACCGACTTCTTCGACCGTCTCGCTACCAACAAAGTGAAATTTTTGGGCGAAACCGGCGAATATACTTTGTATTACAATACGCTACGCCAACACGTAATCGTAGGCGTGGACAATCCGGCATATCCCGATTTTATCCTGATGACCGGCGGCGGTTTGGGCTATCCAAGCAAAGTAAGCGGTATCGACAAAGAACATACCTGGTGGGGGTTCGGAAACGTCCGGAATTTCATCCTGTTCCGGAAAATAGCCGAAAATGTCTATCAGGGAACGATGTGGATACATGCTAAAGACGACGGTTGGGTGAGTTTTAAACCTTACGAAACTACCGGATGGGGCGGTGAAAAACGCTTCGACGCCTTTACATATACCGGAGAAAACGTGTTGGAAAGCAGCGATGGAGGCGATTGGCACCCTAACTCTACCATCGATACCGACGCTTTCTACCGGTTCACTATCCATTGGGTACAAAATACGGTGCATGTCGAAAAAATAACACTCTGAACGCATGAAAACAATGTGTTATTTGAAAAATCTTTTACCGGCGATGTACGTCTTTGCGGGAATCCTGTTCCTTTCGTGCGACGATTCGAAGAATAATTCGGACGATGGTACCGAAACCAATCCGGATAGCCTGCAAACAGAAGATGTTAAGATTTATGTAACCACTAACAACCGTTCTTTCGATTTCCGGAAAACGACAGTCGCTTTCAGCGATAAGCAGAACATGTCGCCTTCGACAATTAAGCTCGAACCGGCGACCCGCTACCAGACAATGGATGGTTTCGGAGCCGCAATTACCGGTTCTTCGTGCTACAATCTTTTGAAAATGCAGCCGATCGACCGGACAACGTTCCTGAAAGAAACATTTTCCGACACAGACGGAATGGCTTACAGTTACATCCGCATTTCCATCGGTTGTTCCGATTTCTCATTGAGCGAATATACTTGCTGGGACAATAAAGCGGCCGGATTTGCGCTCACCCCGGAAGAAAACGATTACGTGATTCCCGTTTTGAAGGAAATTCTGACCATCAATCCGAAAGTCAAAATATTGGGTTCGCCCTGGACTTGCCCGCGTTGGATGAAAGTGAATAACCTGAACGAATTGAAACCCTACGAATCGTGGACCGGCGGGCAACTCAATCCCGCTTATTATCAGGATTACGCCACGTATTTTGTACAATGGATAGAGGCATTCGCCCGGGCGGGAATTACAATCGACGCCATTACGCCGCAAAACGAACCCCTGAATCGAGGTAATTCCGCATCGCTTTTCATGGGATGGCAAGAACAACGCGATTTTGTGAAAAACGCTTTGACGCCCCAATTCAAAGCGGCCGGATTGAAAACAAAGATTTACCTCTTCGATCACAATTACAATTACGATAATATGGGCGATCAGAACGAATATCCCATCCGAATTTACGACGCTAATGTGGACGACGAATATGTAGCCGGCGCCGCTTATCATAATTACGGAGGAAACCGGGAGGAATTGCTGAACATTCACAATCTCTATCCTGATAAAGAACTCATCTTTACCGAAACGTCTATCGGCACATGGAATGATGGCCGTAACTTAGCCGTCCGTCTGATGGACGACATGCAGGAGGTTGCGTTAGGTACAATCAACAATTGGTGTAAGGCCGTAATTGTATGGAACTTGATGCTCGATACCGAACGCGGACCGAATCGCGCCGGCGGTTGTCAAACCTGCTACGGCGCGGTAGATATCGACCGGTCGAATTACAAAACTATTACGCGGAACTCGCACTATTACATCATCGGACATCTTTCTTCGGTAATAAAACCGGGGGCCACTCGTATTGGTACAAATGGGTATAAAGCCGGCGGAATCACTTATTCGGCTTTTGAAAACATCGACGGAACTTACGCTTTGGTCTTGCTGAACAATACCGGCGAAAACAAAAAAATTACGTTGGACGACGACAAACATCATTTCAGTTACGACGTCCCGTCTAAATCCGTAGTATCATATCAATGGAAAAAATAAAAATTTACAATCATGAAAAAGTATAAATATTTAATATTAAGTTCATTAATTATCGTTCTATTCGCCGCTTGCTCAAGCGACGACAACGACGCTACTCCCGGTAATCCGGTAATGGAACTGAAAAGCGACATAGCTAATGCCTTATTCGGCGATAGCCTGCCCTTTACCGTGCATGTGAGCGACAATGTTCCTCTCTCGACATTGACGGTCAATCTCTACTTTGGCGACGAAAAAGTTTCGGAACGAACGATCCGTACCAAAACAGCAGGCGATTATTCAGGAAAAATCTACATCCCGTATTACAAGGATATTCCAGATGGAACGGCTACGCTGGATTTTATTTTAATGGATACGCATCTAACGAGCGTCAAAAAATCCTTCGATTTACCAGTCAGCCGGCCTCAATATCCCTATCTCATTCTTGTAAGCGGCGACGTTTCGTATCCGATGATTCCCACAGGAACGGCCTACGAATATGCAGCTACGGAAAATTTCCCTTCAACCGATCTCCCTGCCTACATTAAAACGCCGGTTACAGGCAACGGAAATGAAATTACTTTCGGCTGGGAAAGCGGAGAAATAACGCAAGGCGTAACCAACGATATTCCGTTTACAAGCGCACAGGGCGGCAGTTACTCGGTAATTTTCAATACAAAAACCTACCAGGCGACTCCATTTTTTGAATTGACAATCA
>JAITAH010000353.1 GCA_031284225.1 Dysgonamonadaceae bacterium
AATATGCGCATATCGTTACATCGACTACCCATAAAACTTTGCGCGGACCTCGCGGCGGAATTATCCTGATGGGCAAAGATTTTGAAAATCCCTGGGGAAAAACAACGCCCAAAGGCGAAGTCAAGCAAATGTCTGCCCTGTTGGATTCGGCGGTATTTCCCGGCGTGCAAGGCGGCCCGCTGGAACATATTATCGCGGCAAAAGCCGTAGCTTTTTACGAAGCGCTGCAACCGGAATACGTTACTTATCAAACCCAAGTGAAGAAAAACGCCGCCGCTCTGGCAAATGCGTTAATAGACAAAGGGTATAAAATCGTTTCCGGCGGAACGGACAATCATTTAATGTTGATCGATTTACGATCCAAATTCCCCGACCTGACCGGCAAGCAGGCCGAACTGGCGTTGGTAAAGGCAGATATTACCGCCAATAAAAACATGGTGCCGTTCGACAACCGGTCGCCGTTCTTAACGTCGGGGCTGCGTTTGGGAACGCCGGCCATCACTACCCGCGGCGCGAAAGAGCCGTTAATGGCCGACGTCGTGGAGTTGATCGATACCGTGCTCTCGAATGTGGATAACGATAAGACGATTCAATCCGTCGCCGAAAAGGTGAACGAGCTTATGAAACGCTATCCTTTGTTTGCGTAATGTCAGTGCATTAACTTAAAAATCGCTTCTATCAACAATTTTCCCGGGGGAACGGAACTATTTTGAAAGCCTTTCGCCCGGGCGTCGTATTCGCGGATAAGGGAAATATTTTTCATGGTTTTCCGGGAGGTGTAAATTTTCAACGCTTCCATATAATCGACGATTTGCATATCCCATTTAAATCCCAAGACGTCTGTCAAGCGGCTTTTGGATTTGTCGTTTTCGTACTGACAAATCATCAGGTTGGAAAAAAAGCCGAATAAGATTGTTAACGTCCGTACTATGGGATTCTTTTTCTGATTTTCTTCAAAATAACGGGCGATGCGGACGGCTTTCAATACATTGCCGGCAGCAATCGCTTTCTGCAATTCGTAATCGTTAAATTCTCTGCTGACGCCAATGTTTTGTTCCACAAAAGTATCCGTTACCTGTTTTTGACCGGCGGGGAGAGCGATACACAGTTTATCTAATTCGTTGGTGATTTTGCTCAAATCGTTTCCCAAGTAATCGGTCAGGATTTGCGCCGTGGACCACGGGATATTGATTTGCCTGTCCCGCAGGTAAGTGATGATAAAATCCGGAAGTTTGGAGTCGTACAGCTTTTTCGATTCAAACACGATACCGGCTTTGGCGATTTCGCCGGTCAGTTTCTTTCTTCCGTCTAATTTCCCATATTTGTAATTGATAACGAGTACTGTGGACTGTAACGGATTTTTGACGTAATTCACTAATTCGTCGATATTTTTCAGGAGTTGGGCTTCTTTGACGACTACCAATTGCCATTCGGACATCATCGGGTAGCGGCGGCAGGCATTGATGATGGCGGGCACGTCGGTTTCCAGTCCATAAACGATGGTTTGGTTGAAATCCCGTTGCGATTCATCTACTACCGAATGGATCAACAAATCGGTCAGCACGTCGATATAATAACTTTCTTCTCCCTGGAAAAGATAGACCGGCATAAATTTCTTCAGCTGAATATTACCTTTTATTTCATTAAAGCTTAAATCTTTCGCCATGAATGAATTGTTTTGTGTGTCTATTTTTGTACATTTGCATCGGTTCTTTATCAAAAGCCCATGCAAAAGTACATAAAAGTCTTCACATATACACAGACAAAGAAGAATAGATGAAAGATGAAAGACATAAGAAGATAAGATGCAGATGAGGAAGACGTCTTTTATCTCCAAATTTATATATCATAAATAATAAAAACAACTCGTGATGCTTCGCTTAAATCTTCCGCCGGCAGACTTGAAAATTAGCCGGCAAAACAACAAGGAATACGTTTTCGACCGGTTGCGCAAACAACAGGTTCGATTGACGCCGGAGGAATGGGTTCGACAACATTTTATCCATTATCTGATCGATCAAAAGCATTACCCGGAAGGCTTATTGGCCAACGAAGTCTGCATCGCTTTAGGCCCCGTGAATCGCCGCTGCGATACGGCGCTTTACGACACTTTTTTGCAGCCGCTAATGATTATCGAATACAAAGCGCCGGCGGTCAACATCACTCAAAAAACATTCGACCAGATTATGCGCTACAATCATTGCCTGAAAGTGCCGTGGCTGATTGTCAGCAATGGATTGCAACACTATTGTTGCCGGATTGACGAGAACGGGAACGGAGTTTTCATCGCGGATATACCGGAATGGCAGGCGCTGGGCGCCGAATCTCGATAAATTTCAGGAATTTAATGCTACCTTTGCGACTGAATTGATTTAATGATTGTAAAATGGAAACAACATTGAAAAAGAATAAACTGGATAAGGAAGCCGGCGACAGAATTAGTTTTATTACATTTATAATCCCGCAATTTGCCCGCGCCTACAAGATGAACCGGCAGGAAGCCTACCGCTATCTGAAAAAATATGGCGGAATAGATTTCCTCTTTGAACACTGGTGGGCGCTGCATACCGATAATCCGTTTTGGGCGGTGCGCAGTCTGTACAAAGTCTGTCGGAACAATGGAGGATTGCGATGAAAGTCTATCACGGCAGTTATATTGCAATTGACAAGATCGACCTTGAAAAATGTCAAGCAGGCAAAGATTTCGGACGCGGTTTTTATGTAACAAAAATCCGTTCGCAGGCAGAATACTGGGCGGAAAGAATCGGCAAGGAAAATAAAACGACAGGTATCGTAACCGAATTTGATTTTCATGAGTATGCCTACGATGATTTTGATTTAAAAATGTTGCGTTTCGACGGATATTCCGAAGAATGGCTGGATTTTGTTGTGCTAAACCGCGCCAATGAAAGCCGCAGGCAAGCTCACAATTACGACATAGTAGAAGGACCCGTGGCAGACGACAGAGTTACTCGCCGAATTTTTGCTTATCTGAATGGAGCCGTATCCAAAACGGATTTTCTGGAAGAACTGAAATTTTTTCGTTACACGCATCAGATAGCATTATGTACCGTTGAATCGCTTCAAATGATTGAACGAAAGGTTAATAAATCAGAGATAATAATCGACGACATTGATGAAGCCATAACCGAAGCTCTTATAATCAACCACAATCTGCCCGAAGAAAAAGCCATCGACGCTTATTATGAATCCCAAACCTACAAAATGCTTATCGACGAATCTACCGCCCTTTACAAAAAACCGTGGACGGAAATATATGATCTTCTTTTGAAAGAACTGAAGTTGAAGAAGTAAAAACATACGATTTAACGAAATTGCAACAAAAGAAGAAAAAAATCATGAGCAAGTACGAACCGCCGAATGGAGCTATTACGATGAATATACCGGCAATAGAAGTGGGCGTTCTGTCTGCTAAATCCATTCAATTCCAGTTAAATGGCCGCTTCCGGCAAGCGACGGACGGCGAAGAAGCGGAAAACGTGAAAGGCGAAGCCGCGATTAACGGCAGATCCTCCTTTATTCTTCGTTGGGGCGACCGGACGCAGTTGTGCGAAGATTTCGTCCTTCTGGAACCGCTTTGCGAAGACGACGCTACTTTCGAGTTGCAACATGTCGTTATCGGCGTGCAATTTCATTGGGAGCGCGAGGAAACGCAACGCTTCAAAGGAAAATTGAAAATTTATGTGGAAAACGGCCAATTAACCGCCGTCAATATCCTTTCCGTCGAAGATTATCTGTTAAGCGTAATCTCGTCGGAAATGAGCGCCGCCTCGTCCCTCGAACTTCTGAAAGCCCATGCCGTGATTTCCCGCAGTTGGCTACTGGCGCAAATCGAAAAAGGCAAACAGCTGAAAGATGAGAACTATAAAACCCGGATACCGGACGAGGAAGGCTACGTTCGCTGGTACGATCGCGAAGATCACGACCGGTTCCATGTTTGTGCCGACGATCATTGCCAGCGTTACCAGGGTATCTCCAAAGCGTCGTCGCCGCAAGTCTATGAAGCCCTGCAAGCCACCTCCGGCGAAGTTTTGCAGTACGGCGGCCGGATTTGCGACGCCCGTTTTTACAAGTGTTGCGGCGGCATTACCGAAAAATTCGAGAACGTTTGGGAACCGGTCGCCCATCCCTATCTGACGAAAGTGATAGATAACGGCGAAGTCCCGTCCGGATACAATACCGACCTTGCCGATGAGGAAAATGCCCGCGCCTGGATACTGGGCAATCCTCCGGCGTTTTGCAACACGAACGATCGGGAAACGCTCGCCCAGATATTGAACGATTACGATCAGGAAACGCAGGATTTTTACCGCTGGCAAGTTACGCTCGCTCAAGCGGAAGTCAAGGATTTGCTTTTCCGGAAAATCGGCGTTGACGTCGGCGAACCGCTCGAACTGATACCGGTGGAGCGCGGCGTATCCGGCCGCATCATCCGTTTGAAAATCGTAGGCAGCGAGCGAACCATCGCTATCGGCAAGGAGCTGGAAATCAGGAAAGCCTTATCCGAAAGCCATCTCTACAGTTCCGCATTCGTCGTCGAAAAAGCGGGCGATACGTTTATCCTGAAAGGCGCCGGCTGGGGGCACGGCGTCGGCCTTTGCCAAATCGGAGCGGCCATTATGGGCGCGAAAGGCTATCTCTACCGGGAGATACTGGCGCATTATTTCCCTTCCGCCGAAGTAAAAAAATTTTATTAAGAAAATGAAATACGCAAACAGTCAACGCTTACTCGCTCTCGACGTCCTTCGCGGCGTTACCATTGCCGGAATGATTTTAGTAAACAATCCGGGCAGTTGGAGTACCATTTACGCTCCCCTGAAACATGCTTCCTGGAACGGCTTAACGCCTACCGATTTGGTTTTTCCTTTCTTCATGTTTATCATGGGGATTTCCACGTACATTTCATTAAAAAAATACAATTTTAAATGGAGTAATGCCATTGCGTGGAAAATCATTAAACGGACGGCGGTTATTTTCGCTATCGGATTGGGAATCGCCTGGTTTTCTCTGTTTTGCCGCACCTGGAATCTGCTGTCCGGCGAAGCTGTTTCCTTTTGGTCGCGCTTAGGACAATCGGCGGGAACCTTCGATCGTATCCGGATTTTAGGGGTACTGCCTCGTTTAGCGCTCTGCTACGGAGCCGCCGCTCTGATTGCTATCTTAATCAAACACAAATACATTCCGTTTTTGATAGCTGGCCTATTGCTGGGTTATTTTTTCCTTTTGCTGTTCGGAAACGGGTTTGAATACAACGAAAGCAATATCCTTTCGATCGTTGACCGCGCCGTTTTGGGCGTCAATCATATTTATAAGGACAACGGCATCGAGCCGGAAGGAATATTGAGTACGATTCCGGCCATTGCCCATGTTCTGATTGGCTTTTGCTGTGGGAAATGGTTGATGGAAACAAAAGATATTAACGAAAAAATCCAACGCTTGTTTCTGATAGGTACGGTATTGACCTTTTCCGGCTTTTTACTGAGTTACGGCTGTCCGATCAACAAAAAAATCTGGTCGCCGACGTTTGCCTTGACTACTTGCGGCTTGGCTTCCTGTTTTTTGGTCCTGCTGATTTGGATTATCGACGTCAAAAATAAAAAAACATGGAGCCGGTTTTTTGAATCGTTCGGCATAAATCCCTTATTCATGTACGTTACAGGAGAAGTATTTTCCATTTTATTAGGCAACATCCGGCGGTCGTTCGGCGACGAAACAATCAGTATCCAACAATACGCTTACGAGAAAGTATTGCAGCCTTTGCTGGGCGATTATTTAGGTTCGCTGGTATATGCGCTTTTATTCGTATCGCTCGTATGGTCAATAGGCTATGTGTTATATAAAAAGAAAATATTTATCAAAATATGATTTTAATAGCAGATAGCGGTTCCACGAAAACCGAATGGTGCGTGACGGAAAACGGACGCTCGGCGCAACGCATCCTCGCCAAAGGAATGAATCCCTACTTTCAATCGGAAGAAGAGATAGGCGCTGAAATTCGGTCGGCCTTACTACCGGAGTTGCAAACTACGACATTCGACGCCGTCTATTTTTACGGCGCCGGATGCTTGCCCGAAAAAATCCCGGCGGTGCGGCGGGTGATAAATAAATATTTGAAGGTAAAAACCATCGAAGTCAATTCCGATATTTTGGCGGCCGCCCGCGGATTGAGCGGCCGGAATCCGGGCATTGTATGTATCCTCGGCGCCGGTTCCAACTCCTGTTATTACGATGGAGAAAAAGTAGCGGACAATGTGTCGCCCCTGGGATTTATTTTGGGCGACGAGGGCAGCGGCGCCGTGCTGGGTAAACTGTTGGTGGGCGACCTCCTGAAAAACCAGTTGCCGGCCGGATTGAAAGAAAAATTCCTCAAACAGTTCGATTTAACGCCCGGGATGATTATCGAGCGAGTGTATCGGCAACCGTTCCCCAACCGGTTTTTGGCAAACTTGTCGCCTTTCCTGGCGCAAAATATCGAAACGCCGGAAATCCGCGCTTTGGTTTTGAACGCTTTCAGGGCTTTCCTGAATAGGAATGTGAAACAATATGATTATCAACGCCAGAAAGTACATTTTGTCGGTTCGATCGCTTATTATTACAAAGATATATTGGCGGAAGCCGTTCGCGACTGCGGTATGCAATCAGGAAACACGATGCAAGCTCCCATGGAGGGATTAATTTTATATCACCAATGAAGGCGATTGCTTCTTGTGCGATGTAGGATGCATAGCCTGGCAATAAAGAGTTTACTCATTCCCGGAAAAATGCCCTGCTTTTATTTTGTTCAATTGTTTCGTACCTTTGCGACGCACCAATCGGGAACAGTAAGATATCCTTGATTGAAATTTTCGGATAAACAAGTATGAAGAAAAAAACGAAACAGAAATGGGTTGTAATACTCGTTCCGGCGCTGGCTGCAGCGTTTCTTTTAGGATTTATTTATTATACCATTCATTCTTCCGCATTTTCCATCCCAAAGCCGGTGGCAGTGTATGTGGATGAACAAAAAGATTACAGCCAACTCCTGATGCAATTGCAATCGGCGGCCCAGCTGAAAAATCCCCGTTTTTTCGACCGCCTCGCGCAACGAATGAAATATCCGCAAAACATGAAACCGGGAAAATACGAAATCCGCCCCGGCATGTCGTATATCGAAGCGATCCGGATATTGCGCAGCGGACGGCAAACTCCCGTTAAACTGACATTCAATAACATCCGGCTGAAAACCGATCTGGCTGAACGAATCGGACAGCAAATGATGTTTTCGCCGGACGAGTTATTGACTTGTTTGAACGCTCCTTCCGTTGCCGCTTCGTTCGATTTGGATACCGCCACGATTCTCACTTTATTCATTCCCAACACTTACGAAATCTACTGGAATACGCCGGTCGCTGCCTTTCTGGAGCGGATGAAAAAAGAACACGACCGTTTTTGGAACAAAGAACGCTTAGCCAAAGCGAACGCCCTGCATTTAAGTCCGACGGAAGCGAGCATCCTCGCATCGATTGTGGAAGAAGAAACCGCCGCCCGGCAAGAATATCCCGTCATCGCCGGCCTTTACCTCAATCGCCTGAAAAAAGGCATGTTGCTGCAAGCCGATCCGACCGTGAAATTCGCCGTCGGCGACGTTACTTTGAAACGAATATTGAATGTTCATCTGCAAACCGATTCGCCTTACAATACCTACTTATACCAAGGGTTGCCGCCCGGTCCCATCCGGATACCGTCGATTCCGGCTATTGACGGAGTGTTGAATCGCAGCGAACATGCTTATTTGTACATGTGCGCCAAGGAAGATCTTTCCGGTACGCACCGTTTTGCCGTTACTTTGGAAGAGCATAACCGGAATGCAGAGCATTACCACAACGCCCTAAATCGGATAAATATTCGGTAAACCTGCTTTTTGAAAGGAGGCGTGCATGTTTTTGGCGGCTTTCCGACCGTCGCCCATTGCCAGGATCACCGTAGCGCCGCCCCGCACAATATCGCCGCCGGCATAGATGGCCGGCAAACCGGTTTGTAAGGTATCCGGATCGACGGTAATCGTTCCCCACCGGCTAACGTCCAAGCCGTGAAAAGCCTGAGGAACCAGCGGATTCGGGGATACGCCAATAGCGACAATCACCAGATCGACGTCCAGAGTTTCGGTATCGC
>JAITAH010000387.1 GCA_031284225.1 Dysgonamonadaceae bacterium
TCCTATGTTGAAAGAAATGGTGGGGTCGGGTTTCCCAATGAAGTCCAAATAGCGCGCATAGTAGAGAATGGCGGAATCGGGCTGGTGGCTTTTTTCATACATGTCGCCAACTTCTTTCAGCAAGTCTTTTTTTGTGTCGTCTAATTGTATGGCTTTCGTATAATTTATAGCCGCTTCGGTATATTGTTTATTGGCCTCCAGTTGTTCTGCGTAGCACAGGTAATCTAATGGAATCAACTTGTCTTTGGGCGCGGTTTGCATAAAACG
Organism: Dysgonamonadaceae bacterium; assembly: GCA_031284225.1. The sequence continues at coordinate 268 of JAITAH010000387.1, forward strand.
CTGGATGGCGTCTACGCTTTGTTTCCCCGATTGTGTTTTCGACAGGGCATACGCCTGCAGGCGTTTAGCCACTAACTTATCGGGATGTTTTTTCAATACGGAAGCCACTACCGGCAATACTTTGTCATATTGTTTATCAAAGTAAAGCAGGCCGGCATATTTGAGCGCATGATCTTCGTCATAATTTTTGTCGCCAATAAATTTGGTATAGTGTTCTACGGCACGTTTCATGTCGCCTTGCTTTTCGTACAGTTCACTGAGCAGTTGGTAATGCCCATTAAAAGCCGGATCTATATTTTGTATGGCGGTTAATTTTTCCAGCGCCACCGCACTGTTAACCGGCATGTAAATACGTGCGCTCTTTGTGTAGGCGCCTATAAGATCAGAAGAGAAATAAATGGCATTGTCGTATTTGGTGCCGGCCTCTCCGCGGTTTTCCGGATTTTTATAAAGCACAATATCGCCTTCCAGCATATAGGGTAATCCGCTTTTGGCATTTGCTTTTTTTGCCTGCTTGATATATTCGGCGGCTTTGTTGTAGTCTCCTGCGTATGCGTATGCTTCCGCTACAGCCAATATTATTCTTATATCCTTTTTATTGATTTTAATAGCATTGCTGAAGGAATCATCTATTGTTTTTTTTGTTTCTTTTGTCAATGTCCCTTTTGAAGAAAATTCTTTTAAGGTTAATTTTGTCGTTCCGATTTTGTTGAAAGGGTCGGTAGGCAATGCTTCAAGGCCTTTGTTATAATAGAAAGAGGCCGAATCGGGTTTGTTTAACTTTAAATAAGTTTCGCCCAAGTAATAACATGTTTCTGCTTTTTCTTCCGGCGAGGCCGCATTGTTCCACTGTTTTAGAAAAAAGACTTTTGCGGTGCGGTACATTCCCGACTCATATAAATTAATGCCGGTACGGTTATCGGCCATACATGTCCAACTTGCCAATACGAAGCAGGCGCAACTTATTATTTTTAACGTTTTCATAACTATATTATAATTTTAAAATTCATCTCTTATGTGTACTGTGTTCACAGGCATAGTGGCCGGTAATAATCCGGCTTTGAGGATAATTCGCTGTCCTCTTGAGGCGGTGATAAAGGATGTTAATCCGGTAGGCAATCCGCTTCGGGGGTCGTTTAAGTTAATGTATATGTCGCGGACGAGCGGATATTGCCCGGAGTGCAGGTAGTATTGATAAGGCTGAAAGCTGTTTTTCCGCGTAGGATTTTCTGCCCGGCTTATCCGCATGACCTGTATTTCGGTTAAAAATTCCCGGCTCAGCGAATCATATTCTTCACTGATCCAGTTTACGCCAATAACGCCTAAGGCAGTAGGGGTTCGCGCCACATATTCTATGACTTCCCGGTTTGTTCCGGCGGCGTATGACTGGGTAGATAACGTTTGTCCCGGACAGATTGAATCCAGCACATAGCGTACCGTACTTGAGTTTGGATGGTCATACACGATGTGTATGGGGCGGGGTTTGGTTTTGGGAAACAGTTGTTCCCACCGCGATACTTGACCGGAAAATATTTGCCGCAGGCCGGCGATATTGATGATGGAGTCCGGGTTTTGTTTGTGTGTGATCAACGCAATGCCATCCGTAGCGATTTTTATGGATTTCGGAAAAAACTTCCGGTTTTGGAAGGTGGTAATTTCTTCTGCGGTTAAAGGCCGCGTGGCTATGACCAGGCGTACACTATCCTGTAGCAATAAATTTATTGCCTCCACTTCATTGGTGTAGTGTGGAATGATACCGGCCATCGGGTACTGCATTTCAAAAACATTTATCTCCTCTTGTACAAAAGGAGATAATGTTTCATCGGCAGCTATCCTGATTACACCGCTAAACAGCGTGTCATCAGGTGTTCCCGGTTTTTTTCCACGGCATGCAACCAATAACAAGCAGATTAAAAGACAGCTTATCTGATAATACCGTATAGTCATGCGTTATAAATTACCGTTGCCGCATTTGGAATACAATAGGCAACATGAATTTAACAGATACAGGGTTTCCTCCTTGCCGTCCGGGAATCCATTTGGGCATTTTTGACACTACGCGTATCGCTTCCTTGTCTAACGAGGCGTCAACCCCGCGCATGATGGCGATATCGCGTATTGAGCCGTCTTTCCCCACTACGAACGACACGGTTACACGGCCTCCGATACCCATTTCCATGGCAATAACCGGATATTTCAATTCGTTGTAAATCCATTTCATCATGGCTTCCTGTCCGCCCGGAAATTCCGGATTTTGCTCTACCGAGCCCACCAAGAATACTTCGTCTTTTTGGTCTACAATCAGCCGGTGCTCGTCAAGGTCGGCAATGTCTTTCCCTGTTTCGTCATCGTTTCCTTTTACGTCGGCTATTGAAATAGCAGCCTTAGCGTCAAATAATTCCTCTTGGGTTTTGATCTCTTCATCCGGCACTTCTTCGTCTTTTTTAATGACGGGCGCCGT
>JAITAH010000175.1 GCA_031284225.1 Dysgonamonadaceae bacterium
TGGAACATGCAGATGGCCAAAGAATATTTCCTGTGGTACTGCCTGCTGTCGGTTGGCGTATTCGGATTTTTCATTTCGATCGACTTGTTCACGATGTTCATGTTCTACGAAGTCGCCCTGATACCGATGTACCTGCTGATTGGTCTGTGGGGCACCGGCAAAAAAGAATATTCCGCCATGAAACTGACGTTGATGCTGATGGGCGGTTCCGCTTTTCTGATGATCGGCATTATCGGCGTTTATTATGCTTCGGGACATACAACGATGAATTTGGTAGAAATTGCTCAACTTTCGATACCCATTGAATACCAGCGCTGGCTGTTCCCGGCTACATTCTTGGGCTTCGGCGTTTTGGGCGCCTTGTTTCCGTTTCATACTTGGTCGCCCGATGGCCATGCTTCGGCGCCGACGGCCGTTTCGATGCTTCACGCCGGCGTATTGATGAAATTGGGCGGTTACGGCTGTTTCCGCGTAGCCATGTATCTGATGCCCGAAGCCGCTCAGGAATTGGGCTGGATATTTTTAATTTTAACCGGTATTAGTGTCGTGTACGGCGCCTTCAGCGCCGTAGTCCAGACCGATTTGAAATACATAAACGCCTATTCTTCGGTGAGCCATTGCGGCTTGGTACTGTTCGCCATTCTGATGATGAACCAAACGGCGATGATCGGCGCCGTGATGCAAATGCTTTCGCACGGTTTGATGACAGCCCTGTTCTTCGCCCTGATCGGGTTGATATACGGCCGCACCCACACGCGCGACATCCGCGAGATGGGCGGCTTGATGAAAATCATGCCCTTTGCCTCCGTCTGTTACGTAATTGCCGGTTTGGCCTCGCTGGGCTTACCGGGATTGAGCGGATTCGTAGCGGAAATGACCATTTTTGTCGGCTCGTTCCAACATGCCGATCTGTTCCATCGCCTATTGACGGTGGGGGCTTGCTGCTCGATTGTAATTACCGCCGTTTATATTCTGCGGACCGTCGGTAAAATCCTTTACGGCCCGGTGCAGGATAAACATCATATCGGTTTGCCGGATGCGGCTTGGTACGAAAAAGTATCCGTGGTGGTATTGATTATCGGCATTGCGTTTATTGGAATGTATCCTTTGGGCGTTTCCGACATGATTAGCGACAGTCTGAACCCCATTATTGCCAAATTAAACTTCTAAAAATATGGATTTTAGTAACTTTTTATTTCTGGGACAGGAAATAGGACTGGTTGTCCTCTTTGTCGTTTTATTCTTATACGATACGTTCTGTTCCGAAAAAGGTAAAAAATATTTTCAGGGCATTGCCGCGGCCTTGTTTGCCCTTCTGACCTTTTATGGCTTCTGGCCGTTCGTAGCAGGAAGTTCCGGTTATTGGGAAGGCAGCGCGTTCGGCGGACTGTACCTCACGTCGCCGATGATTGTCTTAATGAAGAATATTTTGAATGTGGCGACACTGATTGTTTTTCTGCAATCCCACAAATGGTTGTCTTCCGAAGGAACGGCGCATAAGCAGGGCGAATTTTACGCCATCACGCTGATTACGCTGCTGGGTATGTATCTGATGGTTTCCGCCGGCAATTTCATGATGTTGTATATTGGGATGGAAACAGCTTCCTTGCCTTTGGCTTGCTTGGCCGCTTTTAATAAATACAGGGAAAAATCGGCCGAAGCCGGTGTGAAATACATTCTGATTGCTGCCTTTTCGTCGGGAATTATGTTGTTTGGATTGTCATTTCTCTATGGCGGATTGGGCACGCTCTATTTTTTCGACATGGCCGCAGGAAACATGACTTCTCCGTTGGTGATTCTGGGATTTGTATTTTTCTTCGGCGGATTGGGCTTCAAGCTCTCGCTGGTGCCTTTCCATCTGTGGACCGCCGATGTGTACGAGGGCGCGCCAACGTCCGTAACCGCCTATTTATCGGTAGTCTCCAAAGGCGCCGCCGCTTTTGCTTTGATTTTTGCATTGTATAAGGTGTTCGGATCGATAGAAATGGTTTGGCATTCTATTCTTTGGTGGCTGTCCGTGCTCACGATTACCTTAGGAAACCTGTTTGCCATTCGTCAGACCGATATCAAACGCTTTTTTGCTTTTTCGTCGATTTCGCAGGCGGGATACATTTTGCTGGGAATCATTGCCGGTACGGCGCACGGGATGACGACAACGGTTTATTATGTATTGGTTTATCTCTTTTCCAACTTAGCCGCTTTCGGTGTTATCGCCGCGGTAGAACAGAAAACGCAGGGCGATACCCGCATCGCTGCTTTCAACGGATTGTACAAATCCAATCCGGTATTGGCGTTCGTAATGATGCTGGCTGTTTTTTCCTTGGGAGGGATTCCCCCGTTTGCCGGATTTTTCAGTAAATTCTTAATTTTTACGGCGGCTTATGCCCAAGGCAACTATATATTGGTGTTTATTGCGCTCTTAAATACGGTTATTTCTTTGTATTATTACTTATTAATTGTTAAAGCCATGTTTATCTGCGAAAACGGCGAACAGGCGGTAACGCCATTTCACACCGACTCATACAACCGGATGAGCCTCTATATTTGCGTTACCGGTATCTTTGTCGTCGGTATTTTGAGTGGCATCTACGAAGGAATCGGAGCATTGAGTTTTGGGATATAAAAAAAATACCTTATCTTTGGCAGCAAATTCATAATACCGAATAAAAGAAAAACACGCATGAAACTGTTAACATATCGTAAAAACAGAGTGAATAATTTCTTTTTTTGGTAGGTTTGTGATAAATTAGTTATATTTGCGGTGAATTAAACGAAACAACAATAAAATGATATTAATAATTCAATTTATCTAACTTAAAAAGAATTCTATTTTGGTATGGAAGCAAAAAAAACAAAAAGAGAAAGTAAAAAATCTCGTGGTATCTCTGCATTTTTGGTGATCATTGTTGCCTTGATTTTAGCAGAATTGTTCTATTTCTACGTTTTGGGTAATCCCGCTAATTTTGAAGGTGGCACACGTGCCGGACACCCGCTTAACGGGAATCTTTTAGGAACCATGTTCAAAGGTGGTTTTGTGGTGCCTATCATCATGACGTTGTTATTAACGGTAATCATTTTGAGTGTTGAACGTTTCTTTGCCCTGTCGAAAGCGAAAGGCAAAGGCAATCTGATTAACTTTGTGTATGAAGTGAAAGGCGAGTTGAAAAAAGGCAATTTGGATGCTGCCGAAGCGCTTTGTGCAAAACAAAAAGGTTCCGTAGCCGCTATCGTGGACGCCGGTCTGAAAAAATACAAAGAAATGGAAGGCGTGAACATTCCGAAAGAACAAAAAATAGAGGAAATTAAAGCGGAAATCGAAGAAGCGACGGCATTGGAATTACCTTCGATGCAACAAAATTTGCCGATTATCGCTACCATCTCTACCCTGGGTACATTGATGGGGCTGTTCGGAACTGTGTTGGGGATGATCAAATCGTTTGCCGCTTTGGGTAATGCCGGCGCGGTTGACTCGGTGGCTCTTTCGGTCGGTATTTCGGAAGCGCTTGTAAATACCGCTACCGGTATCGCTACCGGTGCATTGGCTATTATCAGCTACTCGTATTTCAGTGGTAAAATCGATAATATGACTTATGCCATCGACGAAATGGGTTTTGCACTGACCCAAACGTACGCAGAAACTCATAATTCATAATTATCATTGATTAATTGATTATTGATTTATGTCAAAAGTAAAAGTAAAAAAGCAAAGTACGTTCATCGACATGACGGCGATGAGTGATGTTACTGTTCTTTTGCTTACTTTCTTTATGTTGACATCTACCTTTATTGCCAAGGAACCGGTACAGGTTAATACGCCCAGTTCGGTTTCCGAAATCAAAATACCGGATTCCAATATCATGACTATTTTAGTCGATAAACAAGGAAAAATATTTCTGAGTTTGGAATACCAGCAGGATCAGGTAGTGGAAACATTGAGGGCAGTGGGTGCCGACTACGGTTATACGTTTACGCCCAAGCAAGAAGAACGTTTCAAAAAATTAAAATCGTTTGGAGTGCCCGTTACCGCGATGTCCACATTCTTGGACATGTCTGTCGAAAAACAGGATGCTTATATGAGGGATGTTGCCAACCCGCGGGTGGGTATTCCGACGGATAGTTTGGAAGTAAAAGACGCTTTAGGCGTTATCTCGAAGGATAATGAATTTAAACGCTGGGTGAGCCATGCAACACAGATCCGGGATGAATCTCGAAAAGAAAATCCGGATATGCCCGAATTGCAAATCGCCATCAAAGCGGATAAAGATACCAATTATCCCGTGGTGAAAAAAGTGATGGATGATTTAAGAGCCATGCGGAAAAACCGCTATCTGTTGATCACCAATTTGAAAACGGCTTCCAGTGAGTGAAGTGAAAGGTTTAATCTGACAAAAGAAAAAACAAATGGCAGAAATACAAGCGAACGATCACGGCTCGGATGGCAAAAAAAATAAACAGAAAAAACAAACCCTGCGTGTCGATTTCACCCCGATGGTGGATATGAATATGCTTTTGATTACGTTTTTTATGTTTTGTACTACGCTTTTGAAGCCGCAGACAATGAACCTCAACATGCCGACGAAAGACGACGTGAAGGAAGAAGAAAAACAGCAAGTTAAAGAATCGGGAGCAATTACTTTTCTCTTGGGAGCTGAAAATCAGCTGTTTTATTACGAAGGGATGCCTAAAGACGAAAAAACCGGCGTAGATCATTACGATAATCCGGATTTCTTACAGCTTTCGGCGTATGATGATAGTGAAAATGGACTTCGTTCCTATTTGTTGAAAAGAAACACAGGTACTTACGAAAAAATACAGGTGTTAAAAACGCAATTGCAGAAACAGCAAATACCCGATTCCATTTTCAGGCAAAAGTCCAAGGAAATTTACGATGAAGCCAAAAACAATCCGAACATTGTGGTTCCTACGGTAATCATCAAACCAACGGATTTATCGACCTATAAAAACATGGTGGACGTGTTGGACGAAATGTTGGTAACCAACATTGGCGCTTATGCGATCATTGATTTGCAGGACGGCGACCGTTATCTGTTGTATAAAAAAACAGGTAATCCGGAATATTTATCGGATGATCAACGTGCACAAGAAGGAAAGAAATAAAAAAAGAAGGTTATGACAAAAGATATTGATTTAACCGCTCAGCGATGGTTAGACTTGATTTTCGCTGACAGGAACAAGCAATACGGCGCTTATGTGTTGCGTGAGGAATCCGGAAAACGCCACCTGAAATCCTTGTTGATTGTTGCAATCGCAGGTATGGCGCTGATATTTCTTCCGAAACTCATTAAATCGGTTATTCCAGAACCTGCTGTACAAACGGAGGTTACGGAAGTAAGCATGACGGATCTCACTACTGAAGTTCCCGAAGAAGATCAAATCAAGCAAATTGAAAACGTGCCTCCTCCCCCACAGTTGAAGGAAACGGTTCAGTTTACGCCTCCCGTCATTAAAAAAGACGAAGAAGTAACCAATGAATTGATCTCCCAACAGGAATTGACCGAAAATAAAGCGGACATTTCCGTTAAAACGGTAGAAGGGGTGAAAGAAGGTGGTGTGGACATCGCCGACTTGCAAGACCACAAAGTAGTGGTTCAGGATGATAAGCCGCAAATCTTCTCGCATGTGGAAGTGATGCCGTCTTTCCCCGGTGGAGAAGCGGCCATGATGAAATGGTTGTATGAAAATATTCCCTATCCGGTTATTGCTCAGGAACAAGGTATTCAAGGACGTGTTGTTATCCGTTTCGTAGTCGGTCCCGACGGATCGGTAGGCGCGCCGGAAATCGTACGTTCGTTGGATCCGAGTTGCGACAAGGAAGCCCTTCGGGCGATCAAAAAGATGCCGAAATGGATTCCCGGAAAACAAAACGGTCAGGCGGTATCCGTATATTATACCTTGCCGGTGTTGTTTAAATTGCAGAATTAAAATTTCAACGGTTCCGTAAATGTCCGATCGCTTAGAGAAGCTGCGGAGGAAGTGATTTTTCTCGTATATCGAACCTTGATCGGGGTTATTTGGAAAAATAACCGATATACGTTTTGTTTTACTAACGTGGTTAAAATTAGTATTACTCTTAAAAAATTTAAGATCATGACTAAAGATGTTGATTTAAATTCAAAACAATGGTTAGACCTTGTGTTTGAAGGCAGAAACAAAAAATTTGGAGCCTACGAGTTACGAGAAAGTTCTTCACGACGTCACATTCAAGCGGTAGGAGTAGTGGTGATAGTTGGTTTGTCTTTGGTATTTCTTCCCAGGTTGATGAAGCAATCACCTCCGTTGCCGCCGCCGCCGGTTACTCAACACACCGCCGTTCAGTTTGCGGTGATAGACCCGGTTGCACCGGAAGATATGCCGGCGAGAGCCGTAGAAGTACAAGTTCCGGCGGCGCCTACTCAGCGAACGGTAGCATTTACCGAACCGGTAGTTGTAATAGACGTGGACGTTCGTCCGGAAGATCTGATGCTGACACAAATCGAATTAACCAACAGTGGCGCTGCCATCGGCAAGAGCATTCTGGATGGTGAAACGGTGGGGCCGCATCCGGATGCTTCGACGGTTAATTCCGGAACAGAGTCGGTCGAAACATCGGGTCCGATACTGGCGCCGGAAGTGTGGCCGGTGTTCAACGGCGATTTATTGAAATGGTTGGGTAGCAATATCCGCTATCCGGTCGATGCCATTGAATCGGGAATTGAAGGGCGAGTCGTTCTTCGGTTCATCGTTCAAACCGATGGTACGGTTGGAAATGTGGAAGTGTTACAAAAATTATTTCCGAGTTGCGACAGAGAAGCGATGAGGGTGGTGAGCAAAATGCCGAAATGGGTTCCGGGTTCACAAAGTGGACGTACCGTAGCGGTATATTACACTTTGCCGGTTTATTTCAAATTACAGAAATAATAATTAAAAAGGATGAATAACAAGAAATCAAGGAAGTGGGAAGGTCAGAAATTAGCCCTGTTCATTTTTGAAATAGCTATGTCTTTCTTTTATTTGGTTTTTGCAGTTATTTTCCTTTTCCCTTCGCTGTTGCACCTTCAATTTGCCCCTCAACTGGAAAGCATACGGGTAGTTTTGGGAGCCATATTGGGAATTTACGGAATATTTCGGGTGTACCGGATAATCAAAAAGTTGCGTTGAAGCGCCTTTGTCCGTACCGCTACCGGTACGGACAAAGGAATTCAATATAAAATGAAAAGAATCGTATTTTTGAGTATAGTATGTGTCTTCGCTTTATTTTCCTGTAAACAAAAAGAAGCGAAAGATCCGTGGGATGATACCTTGAACGCGGGTTTGATACGGATTGCTTGCGACGAAAATTTCAAATCCTTCATGGATGCGGAAATCCAAGTGTTTGAAGCCCGTACCCCCGGAGCGATCATTCTTCCCATTTACACGAATGAAACCGAAGCCATCCGCTTGTTGACGGAGGATTCGGTTCGTTTAGCTTTAACTACAAGGGATCTGACGGCGAAAGAACGCGCCGCCCTGAACAAACGGTCGTTGACGGTTCGCAAAAACCTGATCGGCTTCGACGCCATCGCATTGGTGATACATCCGATGAACAAAGATTCCATTTTGTCAACGCCCGTTCTGAAAAAAATCTTGACCGGCGAAATTACCGAATGGTCGCAAATCAATCCGAATTCTCCCATCGGGACGATCCGGGTGATAGCCGACAACAAAGAATCGGCCATCGTCCGGTATATTGTAGATTCGATTACACAAGGAACGCCTCTCTCTCCCAACATTTATGCCTTGGGCAATAGCTTGGAAGTGATGGAAAAAGTGATGCAGATGCCCAATGCCATCGGTATGTTTGGCGTCAATGCACTCAATAATGCGCCTGCCGGTTATCAGCAGAAAATCCGGTTGATACGCATCGGTAACGAAGACCCGGCAACGATCGAAAACAGCTATTTGCCTTATGCCGGCGATATTCGGGCGGAAAATTATCCCCTGTGGCGGCCGGTATATGTGTTGCTGTCCGATCCGAAAAGCGGATTGTCTTCGGGCTTAAGCATTTTCTTAGCGCATGAAGTCGGACAAATGATCCTGTTGAAATCGGGATTATTGCCGGTTACCGACCCGCAAAACAAGTCGGTATTAATTAAAGATGAATATCCGAAATAGAAACAACATAAAAATAGACGAACAATGAATAGCAAAAAATTAGTGAGTTTGGCCATAGTTGCCTGGTTTACTGTCGCCGGTGCAGTAGCCGGTAACGAAAGAGGAATCGATCTGTATCGTGCAGAGCTGTACGATGCGGCTAAAATTTTCTTTCTTCAACAAAAGAATCAAACGGCTCAGGAACAAGCTGAAAACTATTATTACTTAGGAGAGACCTATTACGCCCTTCAAAAAGTGGATTCTGCATCCTATTACTACGCCCAAGCGATCGTCGCCGATTCCGAGTATCCGTTCGGGTATATAGGGGAAGGAAAATTATCGCTGTCGAAAGGCGATGGGAAAGCGGCGGAAACCGCGTTCAAAACCGCGATCGGATTGGCTAAAAAAGACGTTTCGGTGCAAACAACCATTGCGGAAGCATACATAGCGGCCGGTAAGTCGCCTCAAGCCGAAGAAGCTTTGACCAAAGCCGAAAAAATCAATAAGAAATACTCCGGAATTTATATGGTGCGGGGAAGCATGGCTTTGAAAGAAAATAAACGCGATCAGGCATATAGCTGGTACGAACAAGCCATCTATTTCGATCCGAACGATAAAGTGGCTTACCTGAAATTGGCGAAAGCCTACGAAGGCGCAAATCCTCAGGCCGCTTTGGAGTATTTGGATAAATTAAT
>JAITAH010000075.1 GCA_031284225.1 Dysgonamonadaceae bacterium
ATGGAAAGCTATATGGATTGAGAATTTACACTTGTCGAACATCGTTCCCGATGTGGGACTTTCATCATACTTACAACGCGTACAGCGTCGAGAACAGGGCTTTCTCCCCGCACAGAAATCAGTATGATTACATTTCTTGCAAATGTAGCCATCCTGCCACTTTATGTCAGAAATGTATTTATAACAACTTTCCTCATCAGGAAACTGCTTATAAAACCGAATGGAGTTTACGCCCATAAATTTTTCTCTTTCAACCATGCTACAAAGGTAGCTCCAAATTTTAAGTAGTGCGCTCTAAACGCCTATGCCGAAAAGACAAAAAACAAAAGAATAAAGATAGAAACAGAGAAAATTAAAAACGTCTTCCGGTTTTATCACTCTGCTTCTATCTTCTTTTGTCTTTTATCTTTTGTCTATTTTTATTCGTCCGGTAGCCGGAGCGTTCTTAGCTGTTTGTCCACTAAATAAGCGTTCTTCATTTTCAGATCGAATTTGATTTTTTGTTTCGCTCTGAATTTCAGGATAAACAAATCGGAAGACCCTTCTACCGGGGCTTTATTTCCGGTGTTGACGAAGGTCGGATAGAGCGCCTTTTCGCCATTCGTATGAAGCCGGTCGTTCGTCAGATTTTCCATCTCCCGGACGGCGAGCGGCTCGATGCCGATAAATTCGTAATCCTGCGGGCGATACGGCAATGCAAAACTCAGGGCATTGACCGAACGGAGATTCGTCCCTTTTACCCGGATTTCGATGATTTCTCCGGCATTGTAGCTTTGTTTGGCCGGAACGATTTCGAGTGTTCCGCCCACTTTTTCTACCGGCCGACTGTCCACGCCTCCTGCCAGTTGGGTGGCGACCACCGAAATGTCGTAAGCGTCGATAAGGTCGTTCCCGTTCACATCGCCACGACTGATGTATCCTTCAAAATCGGCGTCGCCTTTCCTTAAACCGGTATAATTGATGTAGGAAGTGAAATCGTTTTCATCGATCAGCCGGTCGTTGTTGATATCTCCGGGAAGGTAACTTTCCGTACCGGGCGCTTTGAAAACATACAGTTCTCTGCCGGATCCGAAGCCTCCGTAACCTTCTGTAACCTGTATTTTTACATATCGGGCTACCGGCTGTCCGGCGAAATGAAACTGTTTGATTTCGGCGTCTCTGGTCCACTCGAAGCTTCCGGCTTCCGTCCAGTTTTCTTTATCGTTACCATAATAGACTGTTCCTTTTAAGAGGATGCCGTTGGCGCCCGAAGAGCGCGGCAGGTAATGGAATTTATCCAGACGGTTGATGGTTTTCAAATCCATAATCAAATCGAAAGGAACCGACGGCGCGTCCCACCGGGTGTGCCACAGATCGTTTTCGTCGAAGTTGAACAGTCGGGCGATACTCGCGCTCCGCTGATTTTCGGCCGTCGTTTCGGCCTGAATGCCCGGCAGGGCAAACTCCAGCGGATTGGCCTGAGTGGTAGCGCCGAAAGCGGTCCAGTCCGAACATCCATCCCGGTTCACCGCACGGATTTGGAAAGTATAACCGGTTTCCGGTTTCAATCCGTCGAAACGCAATTCCGTATCTTTGATTGTCGTATATCGCATTCCGTTAAAATCAATTTCGTAGTAATCGGCATTATCGACCGGATTCCATGTGGGTTTCAAAGAATACGCGCCCGCGTTTTCATCGGAAATTTGTACGTTGATCGCGGCGCTTAACGTTCCGGAGCTTACCCGCCACTTATCGGACGGATTAAAGACGAAACCTTCGACCTGCAGGCTAACCGGCTGAGCGGTAATATCGGAAGCGGCCAATTTCACCCGCAGTTGCGGATTTTTTATGACTTTTACTTTTTCAAATTTGCTTCCCGGAGTCGCAAACCGGTTCAGGTTGGGAGCCGCATCGTAAAAGAAGACATTTTCTTTGTCCGAAAATTCGGCCAACGATTGCGCTTCGGTCAGCTTCGCTTTCCGGTTTCCGATTTTAGCCGATACTTTCCGGGGGCGTTCCGTAACATTGATTCGCCATTCGGTAGCTTTTTCTTTGACAAAGCCCTCGAAATCGCCCTTCGCCGGGTGAACGGTTACGGTAAGGCGGCTCTTTTCATCCGCACGGGATTCGACGAACGTCGTGGCATATTCTCCGGAGCGGTAGGCTTCGGACACGCCGTCGTCATCGTATTCGGCGAAGGAACTGTAACCGGACGGGTAAAGTTCATAGATACGCCTTTTTTTGTCGATTTCCGAGACATGGTTGTTGGGGTTCGTCATCGGAATAATCGCTCCGTTTTTGACAAATACGGGAAGTTTCCAAAGCGGGGCGGCGAAACTGTTGACGATTTGGTTTCCCTCATATTGATCGCCGGTGAAATAATCGATCCAAATCCCTTCCGGCAAATAAATACCGTCGCGGACGTCGTTCCCCTGTTCGTCGGCCCGGGTAGCCTGATAGACGGGAGCTATCAGGAAATTCGGCCCGTACAGAAATTCGTATTGCGTAGCTTTACCGTAGGTATAGCGATTGGGATATTCCAGAAACAAGGCGCGAATCATAGGCAGCCCGCCGACGGCTTCCCGGGCGGCGCTGTATGTATAAGGAATCAGCTCCGACTTGAGTTTCAGGTACCAGCGATTGATGGAGGCAGTCGGTTCGCCCAATGCGTGGGGATATTTCTCGTTGGACCCCCAGCCGTCCATGTTCAGTTGCATGGGCGTAAAGGCTTTCCACTGAAAATCCCTCGTATTGACGACGGGGTTTTTACCGCCAAAGATGCCGTCCATATCGGACGCGATGTTTGGCAGTCCCGACAATCCCGATCCGATGTAAGTGGGGATGTGGAAACGGATGTATTCCCAAACCCCGCCGGTCTGGTCGCCCGACCAGATTCCCGCATAGCGTTGCGTTCCCGCCCAGCCGTCGAGAGTGATGATAAACGGGCGACTGTTGTTGCCGTAATAATTCATGATCTGCGCCACGTCGGCAATGCCGTTCAGTCCGAAGGAATAACCGGCGCCGACCCAAGCCACGTCGGTTTTTAAGACGCGAACACCGGCGTCCCGCACTTCTTTAACGACGTCTCGCTGCAACAGTGCGCTAATTCCGGGCTTGGGATGCAAATCCGACTGTGTCCACAAACCGATTTCCACGCCGTTGGCCCGCGCATAATCGCCGAGGTCTTTCAGGTTCCGGATGTTTCCCTCTAAGGTTTCCGTTTGGCCGTAGCCGGCGCCGTAACCGTCGTTGGGAAGCAGCCAGCCGAATGGCAGGTCGTGATTTTTATACCGGTCAATGACGGCGCGGGCAGAGAAGGGGTAATTATTCTTTTCCCCATTCAGCGATTCCCGGACGCCGCCGTTGTCTTTTTGGCTTTCCTTGTAGCGTTTCCCGTCTTCAAACAGGATACCGGTGGAGTCTTCTGTCCAGTAGTCCCGGTTGTAGGCATTCAGGTGTCCTTGATAGAAACCGAACTTGGGCAGAAGCACCGGATGACCGGTGAGCTGGTAGTAATCGTTCAAAAGGGCTACCGCTCCGTCGTCAATCCAATAGAAAACATCGAGGTAATCCGTTTCGTGATACAGTTGGACGATCCCTTTTTCCTTCGCCCCGAAATCGTATTTCCCTTTCTTGAAGGTATGCCACAGTACGCCATATCCATTCGTTGACCAATAGAACGGCGCCGGAGAGGCAACCCCTCCGTCCGTCCAACTGTTTTGATTTTCAATGGCAATCGCCTGTCCCTTGTGCGAAAAGCGTCCGTTTTGCACGCCGCCGCCATAGAAATACTCTTCGGGATGCTCTT
>JAITAH010000196.1 GCA_031284225.1 Dysgonamonadaceae bacterium
CAACCGCGCGAAGCATGAAACAAATCCACCATTTGCACGCCTTTGTAATTGTATAAATCACTCTTGTAGAGGTCGCGGCGAGCGGGTCCAACACTTTCAATCGGCGGGTGTTGCAACATAAAATTGTACACTTTTTTGAGCGTTCCGTTACGGAAATCGGCTAAAACGGCTTCCATTCTGCCTTCCGCCTCGCCGAGAAAAACGCTATCGGCATGTTCAATCGTATCTTCGGCGTGTAACATTGTAGAAATTCCGCCGAAAATCACTTTCTTTCCCCTTGCACGAAATTTGTCGGCGATTTCCCAACCACGTTTTACTTGCGTAGAAAGCATCATCGAAATGGCCACTAAATCGCAGTTGGCGGCAAAATTTATTTCTTCGACATTTTCGTCAACGAACTCGACTTTTACATATTCGGGCAATGCAGCCGCAAACACCACCGGGCCGTGCGGCGGCAGGTTAAAGGTGGTTTGCCTCGGTAATTTTTCCCATTTCGGATAAATCAGTAATAATTCCATACCTAATATTTGTTGATTTCTTTTAGTAAATATTCCTGTCCCAGAAGTTCGCCGCAAGTGTTCAGTGCAGTAAGCGTCGTACCGACCATTCCGTGCAGGTCGAGGTTTTGTCCGCTCAAGAGCAGGTTTCTCAACTTGGTGCGCACCGGAATATGCGACAGCAGGATGTTGTTGCAATCTTTTTTCACACCATAGAGAGCGCCTTCTTTTTGATTATAAAAATCCCTGATAGTGAGCGGACTTGAACTATACGCGCTTTTAATACACGCGCGTATATCCGGATATATTTTTTCCAATTTGTCTATAATTTTTTCCTGGCAACGTTTTTTGAACGCCAAATACTCTTCGCCGCGCTTGCCCACAGTGGTATTTTCCCACCGGCGAACGGTGTTGAAATTCATGATGCAATTGACGATCATTTTCGAGGCGTACTTGTCATTCATTGTTACCGGCGGAGTGAGATACATCATTCCGGTTGGGCGCCATTCTTCGGGTGGAAAATAATCGCCCTGTCGCCATACATCTTTATAATCGTCTATGTAATAGCTGGTATGATTGATATAAGGAAATGTTTCCGGTTTGAATATAATATACACGGTAAAAGCCGAATAGCTGTTTGAGATACTGTCAATTCGTTGCCAATACGAGCGTTGAATTTTCGAAGTGTCCATCAGTTTGAACATCGAAGAAGGATGTATTGACGAAATATACCAGTCGGCGGTATGCCGTTCGTTGTCAACGGTTTCAATATATTGTATTGCTTTGTCTTCGATTTCGATATGTTTCACGCCGCGCCGGGTAAAGACTTTTCCGCCGGATTGTTCAATAATTTCCACCAAAGCGTCTGCCATCTGCTGACTGCCACCAACAAAACGAGCCGCACTTTCGATATACAAAATACTGATAATAGCATGAATATAAACAGGCGTAGAATATTGATCGCCGCCATAAAGCGGGTTGACAAATGCCAAAACGTAGCGTAAACGTTCATTTTCAGTAAAAGAATCAATAAAATCGCCCACACTCTGTATAAATTTTTCCAAAGGTTGAATATTGAAATTATTATTTTTTAAGTTGTAGTATTGATCCTCGCGCACAATGTCGTACATTGCCTCCACATAGCGTGCAATATTTTCGCGTTCTTCGGGAAAATCCTGCGCCAGCGTATTTATGAAACATTCAGCGCCTTTGGCGTATTTATACGTTTTACCATCGCTGCCAATTTGGAAACGCTCAAAACAGTCGTCATCACTGGGTAAAATGGAAAGTTTGTCCATTATACCCAAATATGAGCAAATTTTGTTCAGCACGCCCCCTTGCTGAAAAGCGCCGATAACGTGCATACCGGTTTCAAATTCAATACCTTCGCGTCGAAAATGATGTAATCCTCCACCGATCTTGTAATGTTGTTCAAAAACCTGTACATCATAGTTTTCTTTACTCAAAATCGCAGCACAAAACAGCCCTCCTATTCCGCCGCCGATAACGATTACCGATTGTTTTTTATCCATTTTCTTTAACCGTTTTTATCTGTTCTACAATATGATTTACGCCTAACAGTTCTCCTGAAGTAAGAATCGCGCCGATAATTACGCCCAAAATGCCGTGCGAATTCACATTTTGCCCGGTCTGAAACAAATTGGGAATACGTGTGCGTTGCGACACCAACGAATGTATTGATTCGTTACAATCGGGCAGTACGCCGTACATCGAGCCGCGTTCGGTTCCCGTATAATCAAGATAAGTGAGCGGCGACGAAGTGTAATAATGTTCTATATGACTGCGCGTTCCGGGAATTTGCTTTTCCAAAAGGTCTAACAGTTTTTCCGCTTTCTCGCGTTTAAATTCTTCGTAATCTGCTCCACGCCGACCGACTTTCGTTCCCGCCCATTGCGCCACATCATCAAAATTCATATAAGTAATCAATACTGCAGAATTAGTAAACTGTTGATTTTCAGACGAACGCAGGTGCATATACAGAAAACTTGAAGGATAAGTCGCTTGGTCGTAATTTCTAACTCGCCAAACATCGGATGGCGATTCGTAATGGTAAAGATTGCTGTTAAAATACGGTTCGGCGTTTTTTTTGAAAGCAATATAGACGGTGAAATTGGAAGTTGTATTATTCAAACTTGTAATCCTGTCGCGATAAGATTTGCGTAACAAATTGCTTTCGACGATTTCCACCATTCTTGCGGGATGCATATTAGATATAAAATAATCGCCTGCGATGGTTTCTTTATTCCTGTTTTTGATTGTAACGCTAACCGCTTTTTTGTCATCGCAATTAAGTTTTACAACTTCGGCCGACAGCACAACTTCGCCACCCATCGCCCGAATTGATTTTATCAAAGAATGGGCAATGGTTTCGCTACCACCCACAATGCGGTAAGCGCTACAATTGTAAAAATTATTGATAAATGCAGGAATGTATATGGGCATTTTTCCACGTTCGCCGGCATAAAGCGGCAAATTTCCCGCCAATACAAGGCGTAATTTTTCATTTGGCGTAATGGTTTCGAGAAAACTGTCATAACTGTGTTTTATGTGCGCAGGATTGAGCATTATCGGTTCGTTCGTCGTTTTCAACGAGTAAAACGGCGAATTTTCAGTTATTTCGCGAATAACCTGCCAATATTTTTGCAAATTATCCTTTTCATTCGGAAAAAATTTTCCCAAATATTCCGTGAAATTTTCTACTCCGTTGGCAAACGGAAATCGCTCGCTGCCAATAGAAATCAAATCGTAAGCCTCGCGGTTAAGCGCACACAGTTTCACGTCGGACAACAAGTTTAAATAACGAAAAAAGTTATGCAATAGTTGCCCTTCTTCCATACTGCCGATGTAGTGCATACCGGTTTCAAACTTCATGCCGCGCCGGGTGAAGGTTTGCAGACAGCCGCCGGGTTGCGCGTTTTTTTCCAAAATCGTTACTTTGCAACCATTTTTGGCAAGAATATAACCGCAAGTCAATCCACCCAGTCCGCTACCTATAATGACGATGTGCTTTTCCATTCCGATTTACTGTAAATTGTTAAATTTTCAGGCAAGCCTGCACAGGCGCGGGCTATGGCGACTTTATCTTCATTTTCCTCAATAGCAATCACTTGCGTTTCTTTATTTGCCAGCGCATATAAGAAACTGAACACGCCGTAACCGTTGTTTTCGATTAAAGCGCCGGCGGACGTATGTGATACGCCTTTGTCCCAGTCTTTAAGTCCTTTTAAGTTTTCCAATTCCTTTTTCGCGCCATGCCAAATTTCATTACCTTTATACATATAATTATACAACACAAACGATTGGAAGTATTCCCGCGTTTCTATTTTGCGACACATTTCAGCAAACGTATTGCGATAATACCGGCGAATTTGTTTTGCCCGCATAGCATAATCAGTAGCAAAACGACTATCGTCGAGCGTGATACGCCGATGCGTCTCCACTGTAATTTTACCTTCGCGCAATAGAAAATCATTTTTCGGGAGTACATGTCCTACGCCGTGAAGAAATACCGGCACAATATCCAATTTCAATCGTTCCGCCAAATAGAACGCCCCGCGATGAAAACGCCCAATATTACAATCCGGCGAGCGCGTACCTTCGGGGAAAATTACGATGGAATATCCGCGCTGCACGGCATTGGAAAGCCGGTCGATACTGTTTTCAATACCTTGCGATACGGGATAGAAATCGGCGTAACGGATAATCCGCCCATAAAACGGACTGCGCCACACCCAATCGTTTGTAAGGATTATCAATTTCGGCGTGAGCATCATCAAACACATTAAGTCAAGATGCGATTGATGATTGCTGATAATTATAGCAGGTTTGTCAAACGTTTCGCCGGAAAGGTTTTCGTAATGAAATTTTACACCCGGAACACGTTGTATCACAAATTCGGCTATTTTCTTTAAGAAGTTATGATAACGAAGTTTATTGTTTTCTCTATGCTTTTTGCGGAAACCTAACAAGATAAAGCCGTAAACAGTTGTCAATAAACTACCTGCAAGGAAAACGACAAAGGCATAGGTCATCATCCAAAAGCGTTTGAGAGTCCAAGGCGCTTCGCGCGGATTTCCTTTCTTTGTTGTCAAAAACTTGAAAATGAGGGGCGGAAAGAGATATGCGCAAGCTACTACCGTTACCATTCCCACAATCGTCAGTTGTGCCAACGAGCGCATTGCAGGGTGTTTGGCAAAAATCAACATTCCTATCGCAATAAACAGAATGGTCGCCGACAAAATGATAGAATTTTTGAACGATGCAAGCATTTTCTTGCGGTAAGTGTATTCGTATATCAGTCCTTCTGTAACGAAAATCGTATAATCGTCGCCTTGCCCGAAAATAAATGTGGCCAAAATGATATTGACGATGTTGAATTTCAAATCAAAAATATTCATCAGTCCTAAAATCCACACCCAACCGACTGTGAGCGGAACAAAAGTCAAAATAGCTAACTCAATGCGTCCGAATGAGAAAAATAAAAACACAAATACAATAAACCCGCAGAGGTACAGCACGTTATTAAAGTCTTTGGAAAGCGCATTAACCATTTTTATGGCAATAGACGTATCGTCGAAAGTAAAAACAGAATCCTCTTGTTTTGAAAACTGATTTTCAATAGACTTAATCTGTTTTTCATTGCAATTTAAGATCGTGTAAATAAATGTTTTGTCATCAGAAATGGAAAAATAGTTTTCACCCATATTTTTATAAATGGGGGCAAAATACTCAAAATCCTGCGGCTGAAAATCAGTATTTAGCGCTTCGACAAAATTTTCAAAAACGCCCTTATTAAATCCCTGTTTTTCGGACGTTTGATTAATATTTTTAATTACAATATCTTTTCTATTTTTCCAAAATTCCTTCCATCGTTCATTTTTTTGTTTTTGCAACTCTTGGGATGGAAAGAAATTGCCAATTCCCGACACGTTAACGGACGTATCAAATAGACAATAACGTTCATAGTTTTCCAATGCATCGTCAATCGTTTTCCCTGTAGTTATCACATACAGCGTTTCGCCTTTTCCTTGATTTTCTTCAATCAATTTATTCATTTCCGCACGCTGTTCAACAGTCATATAATTGATTTCCTGTAAATTAGTTTCAAATTTCGTTCCAAAACTGAAAAAGAACAGTATGACGGTAAAAATCAGAAAAACATAAACGATTATTTTATTTTTTTCAGGGGAAAATTCGGCTAATCGCCCAAATCGGAAAGGATTCAAGCATTTATCCGGTTTTAATGTTAACAAATGCGGCAGAAAGAGCAACACAAACAAGATCGTTCCTACCAGTAACAAAGAGGCAAACAGCCCCAAATCCTTCATGGCGTCGCTACTGATAAACAAAAGAGAAAGAAACGCGCCAACCGTAGTTATATTTCCTATTAACAGCGGATTAACAACTTCTTTGAGAGTACGTTTGACGTCAGCCACGTGTTGATTGTGCGCTAAAAAATGCAGCGGATAATTGATAGCAATACCCAAAATAATTGAAGCAATACCGATGGCGATTATCGAAACCGTCGATTTGAAGAGCACAATCACGCCGAGCGAAAACAATGCCCCAAAAACCACCGACAAGGCAATGAAAAACAAAGCTTTGACATTCCGGAAAAAATAGAACAACAACACGAGAATCAAAATGAGCGCAATAGAAACGGCAAAAACAGAGTCGCTTTTGAGTTGCTCCGCATTGGTAATCGACACAAGCGTTGCTCCAAAAGGCGTTACTTTTATTTCCCCGGAAAATTCTTTAACCGTTTTGTTTGCAGCCGAATAGATCTCATTTGCCAGCAGCTTATTATTAGCCGTTTCGCTAACGGAATATTTCGAGGTTATGATTACCAGACATTCTTCTTTATTGTTGAAAATAAATCCATTATCCGTATTATAACCGTCGTTTTGTTTGAAACCTTCGAGTTTTTTCAGCGCATTTTCCGAGAAATGCAGCGGGTCGCGCACAATTATCTCGCGAACAAAACCGCCCATCGGAGACGTCAACAATTCTTTATCGGCTTTCAGCAGGCTTTCAATATTTTGAGGACGGATCAGAGTGTCGATCCGGGCATAATCTTCTTCTTCAAGGAAAAGCGGCAAGTTTTGAGTAATGAAATTGGTTACTTCATTCAATTTTTCGTTATCAACTTCATACATCAACGCTTCGATATGTCTTGCGCTGTCGCTTTCCTGTAAAATTTCAGCAAAACGGGTAGCAGCCTCAGCCAGCAAATCCGCATCAACGTCGTTTATCGTGTCGTTTTGCGAAAAAGTAACAATGATTTTGTTTGCCGCTCCAATATGCTGATACGCTTCGTTAATTTGCTTGTTATCAGCATCGTTAGGCAAAAACGAAGAAATGTCTTCTACAAACGAAATACGTGAAGCGGATACTGCCAACAGGGCGACCATCCCCGCCAAAACCAACCACAACAGCAATTTTCGACGCTTTAAAAAAATGAATATTTTGATAAACAGGTTGCTCATTTCTTTAAAATACCTTTCGTAAAATCATTCTTGGATAACCATATACAACCGCAAAAAAGCACAAAAATGTATTCAAAACTGAAATTCTGAAAAAATCTTTGCCCTTTCTGAAATGTGAAAGCCGCTCTTTTGTAGGAGGATAGTACACATTTATTTCTTGCGGAATCAATTTAATACCTCGCCACGCCGAACGCGCCAAAATTTCCAATTCCGCTTCATAACGGTTTGTAAACAAGCGCATCCTTCCCATTCGGAGCAAAGGATACAAACGAAAACCGGTTTGCGTATCGGGCAGCGAAATTCCGGTCTGCATCCGAAACCAAAAATTTGAAAAATTATTGGCAAACCGACTACTTTCAGGCATATTCGGATTATCAAATTTGCGCGAGCCAATGATTAATGCGTCAGGATTTTCGCGCGATTTTTGCTGCAAAACGGCAATATCCGTCGCTAAATGCTGACCGTCGGCGTCCATCGTAATAGCGTGCGTAAAACCGAGTTCCAATGCCTTTTTAAAACCTTGATGCAAGGCATAACCTTTACCGCAATTTGGGGCGTAGGAAATAAGTTCAAACTTATTAAATTTTTGAAATTCAACAAGCTGTTCAAGCGTTTTATCTGTCGAGCCATCATTCACAACAATCAAATTTTCAGCATGTTGCATAACAGATTTGACGACGTTGGTTATTAATTTTTCGCTGTTATAAACAGGAATTATTACGCAAAACTTTATGTCTTGAATCCCGCATTTCATTTCAAAATCATACTCATTTTTGCAAAAACCGTATTTTTATCATTAACAAGCGCCTTGACTTGCCAATGGTTTTCATCTTCCGAAAATTCAAGCATAAAATCCGTTTCGGGATATTCCAATGGATTGATAGGCGCAGTAAATTTTATATTTTTTAGCGCGTGGATATTGAAATTTCTTTTTTTCAATACGCCAAAAAGTTCGACCACCGTTTGAATCAGGCACACGCCCGGCGTAATCGGATTGTTGGGGAAATGGGCTTTGTAGATAATATTTTCCGAATTCCATTTGACACGGAATGCCGCTTTTTCGTTATCTAAATCCTGCGCTTTTATTGTGAAAAAATTATCTTTCAGTATCATTTTACAGTAAATTTATCTGTATCAATTTCTTCATTTATCTTTTTGTTATTCAAAATAATAACTGTTTTATCACCCGATTTTTCGCGCATCGCAATTTCGGAAGCGAGAAAAGTATTTTTTTCCAGTTTCAGCTCGATAGATTGGTAATACTCTTTTAATCGCTTCTGAATGGGCGTTAAAACCACAACAAAATCTTTTTCGTTTTCAAAAACTTTGGTCGAAAATTGTTTGCTCTGCCGTAAACTTTCGCCGTTTATTATCGAAATGATCATGTTTCCGAGTTGTTTCAGTACATGGCCGTTGCCTTGCCGTTTACCGTCTTTATCGAGAAGAACTGCATCTTTCCCGTTCAAAATCAACACAGAAGGCGTAGGCATGGTATATTCCCAGCGCAACATCGACGGCGACAGATAAAGCAAAATTCCCTTTGAAACCGCTTTTTCCGTAATTAATGTCGAAAATTTTTCCTGTACAAAACTACATTGCAGCGTGCTGATTTTTGTTGCCTGTTCAAGCATCTTTTGCTCGAATATTGCTTTTTCGCTATCATTCAAACAGTGAACATTTTGTGAAAAAACAGTATTACAAAAAACTGAAAATAAGATAAATAAACCGATTCCCTTCTTCATAATGATAGAATTACTTTATGTCATTTTTTACTTCGCAATTAACATTACGCCCAAAATGATCGACCCGACGCCCAGCCACCGCGTTAACGGCACTGTCTCGTGGAAAACAAAAATTGCAGCTAAAACTCCGAAAATATATGCAATCGCCGTAATCGGATAAGCCACCGAAAACTCGAAATGTTTCAGAATATAAGCCCATAAAATGGTTGCTAAAATCAGATTAACGCCACTGGCCAACAGCCACCAGTTGGTCAGAATATCCGCAATATATGCCCATGAAAGAGTGAATTTGCCGATTTTTTGTACTGCAAATTTGAAACACACTTGTCCTCCTGATAAAAACAGGCATTGCAATATGGTTAAAAGTGTTATTTTCAGCATTTTGATAAGAGTATTAATGAATGATTTTTGCCTTCAAAATTATTGTAAAACAAGATTTTCCGTAACGACGAAAAATTTTCCATCGCTGCGTTCACAAACAAATGTTCGGGAATTTTTCCGTTTTTCAAACACATTGCCGCCACATAAATTCCTAAAGCCGGAGCCGTGTAACTTTCACCGAAAATATGCTTGTAATGTAGTAACGGAATATTTGGAAACTTTTTTTTGCAAATTTCATAATAACGGCGGTCGTTTTCGGACTGTCCATTGGCGCCGATCATAATGGCGTCGAAGTCTTGCAAGGGCGAGATTAATCGCTCTTCTGCGAAATTACCGTAAAACATTTCAAGGTTTTCAATTTTGCACAATGCATTTTTCGTATTTTCGCTCGATAACATCATCGCAACGGCTGTTTCGCCGGCAAAACTCTGTTTTGTATCTGAAAATTCAAAATATCCTGTCTTTTTTAGCAGTTTAAAATAATCGGGCGTCATTTCGTCGTGTCCGCCAACGAGAGCTGTGGTAATTTTTCCGCTTTGCAATTGAAAGAAAGCATCTTGCAACGCGCTTTCAAAAGAAACGCCCTTCTGAACGTAAGTGGAATTATATCCGTAACATTTGACGTCTATCGCCACAAGCGACGAAACAGTGTTGTGCGTAGAATTCATAAAATGCGTAGGTTTCAGCATTTCCTCGCCGCCAAAAACGAGGTCTTTGAGAAAAAATTCCGTATTTTCAATGCAGCCTAAGCCGGTGCCTGTAATAATCGCATCGGGGGTTGTATGCTGGGCGCCCGTACTTTGTTCCATCGCCTTGCGTGAAACTAAAAGAGCGCGTTTCAGCAGTTTTCCGTATCGCCGCACTTCCAATGCCGTAAAATATTCTTTATAATTCGGCTCAATCGCACGTACATATTCTTCATTATAAAAAATCGGATTTTCGATCCAATCTTCGCGCAAAGGATTTTGAGCAGAAATTTGAGCGGCGGATAATATGTAAATGGGGTTATTCATATTTTGCTAAATATTAAGCTCGTATCATTTCCTCCGAAACCAAAGGAATTGGAAAGAACGTGTTGTAGGGACGTTATTAATCGTTTCCCTGCGGACGGCGTAAAACACAATTCTTCCATTTTATTCTTAAAATTCAGATTTTCAGGAATAAAATTATTTTGCAATGCCAAAATGGAAATTACCGCCTCTACGCCGCCCGCCGCACTTGTCGTATGTCCTGTGAATGCTTTTGTAGAACTTACCGGCGGAATTTTATCGCCAAAAAGTCGCTGAATAGCTATGCCTTCGGATAAATCGTTGTTCGCAGTGCCGGTTCCGTGCGCATTAATGTAGCTAATATCAGAGAGTTGTAATCCGGCATTTTCGATCGATTTTTTCATTGCTAAAAATGCGCCTTCGCCATTGGGAGACGAGGCGGTTTGATGGTAGGCGTCGCAAGTGTTAGCATAACCGGAAAGCGCTGCAAGCGGTTTTGTCTGCATATTGTTTTCGCGCTGCATGACAACATACGCCGCGCCTTCGCCTAAATTCAGTCCTGCGCGGGTGGCGTCAAATGAACGACAACATTCTTTATCCAAAATCATCAGCGTGTTGAAGCCGTTCAGGTGGAATTTGGTAATGCTCTCAGCGCCGCCCGCAACGACAATATCCGCTCGTCCGTTTTTCAACATTTCCGCACCGAGTAAAATGGCGTTTGCTGCTGATGAACAAGCTGTTGAAATAGTATAAACCTGAGAAAAAATACCGAAATAATCGGCAATCATTTCGGTACAAGCGCCGCAGTCGTGAGTGGAAATGTAGGCGTTTTTAGTGTTGTTTTCTATAAAATCGAGGTAAAACTGCTCGCTTTTATCCATACCGCCAACCGTAGTGCCTGAAATCAGCGTTATTCGTTTTGTTTCAGCGGATTGCGAGTCAATTCCGCAATTCCGCAACGCTTCTTGTACCGCCAACATTCCCATCAACGAAGTGCGGGTTGTCGGTCGATTTTCGGGAATATTCAACAGGCGCATGATTTCTTCGTTAGTCAGTTTCACTTCGCCGACGGGAAATTCGGTATGAGCGGTTTTCAAATAACGCACAAAATCAATACCGCTACGGCTTTCCCGCAACGACTGCAATGTTTCTGCAACGTTGTTGCCGATCGCCGAAACAATGCCCATTCCACGAATGAGAATTTTAGTCATTATTTTGTTCTGTTTGCCGCAATATAATCTGCCATAACTTTTATTGACACAAAAATATCTTTTCCCTGTGCAGGATCTTTTATTTTGATGCCGTAGTTTTTTTCCATCAGCACGATAAGTTCAAGCGCGTCGATAGAATCTAAACCAAGATCGCCAAAAAGAGTGTCGTTTTCGTCGATGTCTTCAGGTTTAACATCTTCGAGATTTAATACTTCAATAATTTCTTCTTTTAATTTTACGATCAAATTGTCCATTTTCGTTAATTAATTTATTTATTGTATAATTCATTTAATTTATTTTCTTCCAAAATCATTTTTTCCTCTCCGCTTTCTTTTGCCAAAAACATAAAAATCTCGTGCGTATTACCCAAACTTTCTACCCATGCAACAAGGGCAAGAGTTGTCAATCGATCGGAAAAAGTATTGTTGACAATGCGGCAAATTTGCTTTGCATCAAAATGTTCGCAAACGTAGAATGAAGTTTCGCCGTAAAATTTATTGCGAATGGCGATTTCTCCCGCAACAATGTTCGGCAGTGTGTAAACAAAGAGCGAGGGCGATGGGAAATAATTGTCGTTGTCTTGTATTGTCGTCTGATACTGCATGTCTATTTCGAGCGAACTGCTTCGGTTAAAGCAAATAACAGAAACATCTTCGCGCCCGTCGATGCTCTCTTGAGAGGAAATGCCGGAGGATTTCAATAGCATTTCCGATGCAAGAAATCCTAATTTAGACAGATTATCCATTTTGAAGAATTTAGGATAATCTACCTGTAAATTCCGAAAACATTCGATCATTGCTGTCGAAGAGTCGAATGATAATTTGATATGTTTTTCTATAAATAACTTCATAATTAACTCAGTTACAATCAGCATTTTTTTCAAACAACACAGCCGCATTGACGCCGCCAAAACCCGAAAGCAATTTAATAAAATACCGTTTATTGGAAAGATGATTCTCTCGCAATATATTTATTGGATTCTCAAAGTTTTGTTCATTATAGTTGAACGATTTAAGCGCCCTGTTTTCTTGCAATGCACACATTGAGACGATGCTTTCTAATACGCCTGCCGCCCCTAATGTATGCCCATAATATCCTTTTAACGAATTGACAGGCGCCGATTGCAAACCTGCTCGCCCAATTGCAACCGCTTCCATGGCGTCGTTGTAAGAGGTTGCTGTTCCGTGTGCATTTATAAATGCAATTTGTTCTTTATCAATATTTTCTATAATATTTCTCAATGCGCGAAAGCTGCCTTCTCCTGTTCGGGAAGGACCGGAAATATGATTTGCATCATTGCGGATAACTCCATTAATCAAGCAAACCCTATGCTTTGTGTTTTGCATCTTGCGACCATAAATGATTGTTGCCACCGCTTCGCCTAAATTCAATCCGCAACGTTCTTTGTCGAACGGGCGACAAATGTCGGGCGACAAGGCTTTGAACGACTGAAAACCTGAAATAATGAATTTGGATAGAAAATCTGCGCCTACGACTACCGCGTAATCAAAAGGACCGTTTTCCAATTCGCGCATCGCGGTAATTTGAGCCGCTGCTCCTGAAATACAAGCATTTGAAACGACAATCGGCACATTCGGATTTCCAAAGAAACGAGCAATTGTTTTTGAGGTATGCCAAAGAAATACCGGCAGAGCTAAAGTTCGCTTTGTTTCTGTATCGTCTAACAAATCGACATTTCCTTTCGTAGTTGAAAGAACAAAAATTGTTTTTTCACCGGACAAGTCAATATTTGCCTGCTTGTTTGCATCAAGAACCGACAAAATAGCCGCTTTTTCAAGGTTGGTCGCTAAACCCGACAGTTTTGCGTTCGAGCATTCATCATTTAAGCGTTCTTTATCGATCAACGAAGCTACAAATGCTTCCGGCAAATCGTATAATGTGTTGGCTTCGTAACGTTTAAGTCCGGAAACACCTCGTTTTACATTTTCAAAGTTTTTTGCTGTTGTAAAACCAAGAGAGGAAATAATATTTGTGCCAAGAACATTCATCATTATTCGCTATCCGTTAAACCATTTTTTTGTTTCCATTCTTCATAAAACGGCGGATTCGACCAAAGTAACTGATATTGTTTGTCTAAAAATACTTGAACGGAATGGCCGGTAACTATCAGAGAATGGTCTTCCATATCAAAAACGGCGTAATCAAAAATGATTTTTGCCGCCTCTGTATTTCTGTAAGTGATTTCGATGCGGGCTTTGCGTCCGTAAATCAGCGTTTTTTTGTATTCAAAACGCAAATCAACCAACGGGGCATAATAGCCGTTACCAAAAATGTCGAGATAACCCAAACCGTATTTTTTGCCGAATGCCTCGCGTGCATCTTCAAAATACAATGCATACGAACCGTGCCAAACGATATTCATGGAGTCCACCTCGCTAAATCGAACATTTATTTCTTTTTCCGCTTTTAATATTTTATTTTTCATCAATATCCGTTATTGCTATTTTCATTTCACAGGATGTAATCAATTCGTTTCCAACATGAACAGTTGCATCGACCAGCGTTGTTTGAAAAACTTCCTGTATCGTTTTTATTTGCGTAACCAGCGTTTCATTAATGAGCGGCAAACGCAAAAATTCCTGATTACGTATTGCTCCTATAAAACCGATTTTTATCGCATTGCGATACACGCATTTATTGATGTAACCGATTCGTGCTGCGCAGGTTTGGGCAATATTTTCGGCAATTCCCGCTTCAGATAAAACTCCGTTGTCGCAAAACAGATTATCCTCTTTCACTGTAAATGCAGTTCGTGTTGTTTGCGGGTCGCAATACAGCAATTTATCTACCATAACAAACGGCGGACGTTGCGGCAAAAGTTCTTGTATGTCAATTATTTCAAAGTCAGTCATCTTCCGATTTTACACTGGATTATCGAATGTCCCTGTCCTATTCCGTCGTAAATATGTTCCACAACTAAACCTGTTGTTTCAATACAGCGAATCATATCTTCGCTGTGATACATTTTGCTGTTGCCGTTGGCTAAAGCCGTGAAATAAAGCGAAATTTGAGCGAGGGCGTAGGCGGCGGTCTCGAAGCGTTGCCTGTCCCAAAGCGTTTCCATAATAAAAAGTTTGGAGTTCTTATTCATCGACTTACAAGCACGAGTAAGAATACTTATCACTTCTTCTTCTGAAAAACAATCAAGGAACTGACTCATCCAAATCGCCTCAAAATCGGATGGGAATAAAACATTTTTATCCAATATATTGCAACCGTATCCGCTAATTCTTTCCGCACCTTTTTTGTCGGCGATTTGGCAACGCATCATTTCGAGTTGCCGAGGCAAATCTATTATCGTAACTTGCACATTTTCATCAAAATCAACGCAGCGCAACGCCCAACGTCCGGTGTTTCCACCAACATCAAGCAATGTTTTCGGACGGTCGGCGAAGACAATTTGTAATGCTTCGTCGAAAGATTCATCGCTGTAAAAATGGTCGAAAGCCAACCAGGATTTTTGCACATTTTCAGGCAGTTCGGACAATCCTTCGTAAATGGTCGCCCAATTGCCAAAAACTTTCAAGCCTTCCGGCTTACCGTTTAACAGGGCTTCTTCGAGGCGAAAAAGTCCGAGATAATTTACGTCCTGATTAAAATCGACATTGACACGAATAGCGGGGTCGTTGAGTAGAAACCACCCGGCTTTTGAGCAGATAAATTTGCCGTCTTTTAACAGAATCGTACCAATCGTTAGAGACGAT
This sequence comes from Dysgonamonadaceae bacterium, assembly GCA_031284225.1. The sequence continues at coordinate 15,052 of JAITAH010000196.1, forward strand.
TCGAGCAAACATTGTACCGCATAATGCGACAGATTGGTTTTTTCGGCAACTTCTTTTATCGTCAAGCCATCGACAGAATCAAGCAGGCATTGCAAGATACCAAACTTAATCATTAGCCTCGACACTTGAAAAACGATTGGGCCTTGCGAAATTTCGTGCGCCAAACGCTGCGCTTCCAAAGCCGTCAAACGCTCTTTGGTATATCTTTTTTCTAATGCAGGGAAAAGTTTCATGTTTTTATTTCCAAAATTTATAATAGTTAAACCAGTGTTCGGGATATTGTTTTACCATTTTTTCTAATTCTTCAACATACGAAAACACTAAATTTTCGATTTTTTCCTTTTTATTTTCAAGCGATTGCGGGTCAATTCCATCCCGATAACAAGAAAGCGGTTGCGCATAAATTTTGTACTTTTTCGCGCTTTCTTTCATGCAAAACACAGCCAAAACCTCTACTTCCGCATTTACCGCCAACGCAAAGGCGCCGACAGGAAAATCGGCTTTTCCTCTAATAAACTCACATTCAATGCTTTTTGATGAGCCAAAAACTCTGTCGGCAGGCATACTGACGATTTCGCCATTTGCCAAAGCGGCATTAGCAATAAACAGATGCGACATGTCCGGAGAAACAGGCACAAGATTTATATTGTTTCCATTCAATATTTTAGTGCGGTTTTGTTGAACAATTTGCGTTTCGCCGCCAAAAACAAGCGCGTTGATGCGTTTCTTTTCGCCATTCAACAGATAACCAGCAATTTCAAAATTCCCTGTATGCGAACCGACAACAACAAAACCTTTTTCGCCGTCGGCCAAGCGTTCGTAATATTCATAGCCGACGATTTCAATCTCAAAGTCGTTTTTTCGACCTGCAAAAACAGCAAAACGGTCAAGAATTACCTGCCCGAACAAAAAATGGTTCCGGTAGGTTTTGCAAAAACTTTTCCATACCGAAAATCCGAGTTGTTCCCTGAAATAGTGATAAATAGCCAGATAACTTTTCCAGGCGCAGAGCATATAAAATAATACGACCACAGCCATTATTGCATAGCCCAGGCGCAGATTCCACCAACGGAAAAAGAAAATCAACCCGCGTTGTCCCAAAGTTCCACCGCCGGTATTGCCTTTCCATTTGAGATTTTCCGCCATAGACTATTTTTCTACTTTCGATTCTATATAATCGCAAAATTGACTCAAAGTGGTTACGCCCTGCATCTCTTCGGCTTTGATTTTAAAACCGAAATTACGTTCTACGATAACCACAATGTCCACAAAATCAAGGCTGTCAATACCTAAATCATTTTTCAGACTCGCATCGGGTTTAATAACTGCCTCCTCGACTTCAATGTCTTCAATGAGAAAGTTTTTTACTTTTTCTTCAATTTCTGTTCTTGTCATACTATTTGATTGAAATAAAATATATTATCCTATAATTTCTTAATTATTAACGCTGAATTTGTTCCGCCAAACCCAAACGAATTGGATAAGATCAAATTCAATTTTTTATGAACGGTTTTTGTAACAATATTCAGATTTTTAGAATATTCATCCGGCGTTTCAAAATTGATATTCGGCGCGATAAATGAGTTTTGCATCATCAATAGCGAATATGCTATTTCGCTTGCGCCCGCCATCCAGCATTCGTGTCCGGTCATTGATTTGGTGCTGCTAATTTGTGTTTTGTTGTCGCCGAAAATTTGGCTAAGCGCTATTGCTTCCACAGCATCGCCCTGTGGTGTGGAAGTAGCGTGAGCGTTCACGTAATCAATCGCTTTCGCCGGCACTGCCGCATCTTTCAATGCGCGTTCCATTGCGATGATGCAACCTCTATCGCTTGGTTGCGAAATTTGCATCCCATTGCTCGAAAAGCCGTATCCGACTATTTCCGCATAAATTGTTGCGCCACGTGCAACGGCGTGATCATAGTCTTCGAGTACCAGTGTCGCTGCGCCGCCGCTGGGTACTAATCCATCTCTACTTTTGTCGAACGGACGGCTTGCCTTTGTCGGGTCGTCGGTGTGGACAGAAAACGCGCTCAATGCATCGAAAGACGCCATCGAATGAATGTTGGTTTCCTGTGCGCCGCCGCAAAGTACCATTTTTTGAAGTCCCTGTTTAATAAACATATAACCCAATCCTATGGAATGTGAACCGCTTGCGCAAGCCGCCGAAATGGTCATATTGATGCCGCGCAGTTTGAAAATCGTTGAGAGATTCATGGTTATGGTCGAATTCATCGATTGGAAAATATAACCCGACCCCATCAGTTGCGTATCGCGTTTTTCCACCACAATATTATAGGATTCGATCACAGGTTTTGCCGACGAATCGTTGCCATAGAAAATACCTACTTCGCTTTTTTCGAGATAATCCATATCCACGTCTGCATCTTTCAACGCTTCAAGCGTTGCCACATAAGCATACTCGCCTTCTTCCGCCAAACCGATGCGCAAACGGCGGTCAAGTACGCCTTTTAGCTGTGGATGTTCCACCATGCCGGTTAGCGGCGATCGGTAACCGTATTTTGTTCTTTCAGGATCGACGCCAATTCCCGATTTGCCTGCGTAAAGCGATTTAGCGACTTCGTTCCTATTTTTACCAATGCAAGAATAGATACCCACTCCTGTGATTACAACCCTTTTCATAAACCTCCGCTGATTGAAATTATTTGACCGGTTATATATCCGGCTTTTTCACTTGCCAAAAACGCCGCCAATTCCGCCACTTCTTCGGGTTTGCCGAAACGCTGCATCGGCACAAGTTTTTTGAGTTCATCTTGCGGCAAATCCTTTGTCATATCGGTTTCGATAAAGCCGGGCGCTACGGCATTGACAGTTACGCGCTTTTTGGCCGTTTCTAATGCGAGCGATTTCGTCATTCCGATAATGCCGGCTTTGGCGGCCGAATAATTGGTTTGTCCGCTCATTCCGGTTATGCCCGAAATGGATACCACATTTATAATGCGTCCGAATTTTTTATTCATCATATATTTTACCAAAAAGCGAGCGGCATAGAATGCTCCGTTTAAATGGGTATTAAGTACATTAGTCCATTCTTCATCAGTCATCCAAAACATTAGATTGTCTCGACGGATTCCCGCATTATTTACCAAAACCGAAACATATTCGTCGGGATTGCGTTCCATCCATGCCGACAGAGCGGCGTTTGTTTCCTCACATTTTGCCACGTCAAAAGGTAAAAGTTCGGCTTTTCCGCCGTTTTGCTCAATCAACCGTTTTGTTTCTTCGGCGGCGGCTTGGTTCGATTGATAATTTACCAAAACCTCAAAGCCATCTTCGGCTAATTTCAAGGAAATGGCTCTGCCTATACCTCTTGACGCTCCTGTTACTAATGCATATTTCATTTTATTCGTTATTCATTAAAAAAACTTTCACTTTTTCTATTTCTTCAGAATGCGTTCTGTCTTCTATCAACACCGGAAATATATTGCGTATTTCCCTGTAAAATTTTCTTGTTTCAGAAGATAATTTTTCCTCAATTTGCAAATAATCAACGGATTGAGCGATCGCCATGCTTTGTATGGCGGCAACCAGAAAGGCGTTGTCCGCCACTTTTGCCGTCAAAAGTGCAGAATTTGTCCCCATGCTTACAATATCTTGATTATCATTGTTATTTGGGATCGAATGAACATAATTTGGGAATGAAAGCGTCTGACATTCTGCCGTTGTGCTCGTGGCGGTAAATTGCACTGCCTGCAAACCGTAAGTCAGACCAAGTGTGCCAAGATTGAGGAAGGGCGGCAAAATCTCGTTGAGTCTGTCGTGGCAAAGATAATTCAGTTGCCTTTCCAATAGCATTACGAGGCGCGTAAGGGCGATTTTGAGTTTATCCATTTCCAGCGAAACATAATCGCCGTGAAAATTTCCGCCATGATAAACATTGTGATGTTCCGCATCGACAATCGGGTTGTCGCAGGCAGAATTAAATTCGTTAATTATCACTCGTTCAGCATTTTCTATCGTTTCCAAAATCGGCCCTAAAATTTGCGGCACGCAACGAATGGAATAATAACTCTGCACTTTTTGCTTGAAAATCTTTTCTTCGGGACTCACATTTTCGTACAATGCGTGCTCGCGTTTTTTCAACAATCGGCTGTCAACAGCAATTTCCCTCATACGTTGGGCGATTTTTTGCTGCCCGGTTTGAGATTTTACGGCATTGAGTTCTTCGGAAAAACTGTCGTCGTAGGCAGAGGTAATTTCGTTTATCAAGACCGATAATTTTATCGCCGTATCAAGCAGTTTTTTTGCATAAACGACATTAACAAAACCGATTCCAGACATTACGCTTGTGCCGTTTGTAACGGAAAGTCCCTCGCGAATATGGATTTTGAAAGGCTGCAAATGATTTTCCTTCAAAACTTCGGCAGACGCTCGATATTCGCCTTTATAATGCACTTTCCCTTCGCCGATCAAAGCCAGGGCAATATGCGCCAGCTGTACCAAATCGCCGCTTGCGCCTACACTGCCGTGTTCGGGAATAACCGGGTAAATTTCGCGGTTAATAAATTCCGCCAGCAAATTTACGAGTTCGATATGTACTCCCGATTTTGCCTGCAAAAACGTTCCCAACCTCGCTACAAGAGCTGCCCTAACATATAAATCGGGCAAAGGATACCCCGCGCCTGTAGCGTGGCTGCGAATGATATTGTATTGCAGTTGCATGAGATAAGCATCATCAACGCGATATTGCGCCATTGGACCAAAGCCTGTGTTAATTCCGTAAATAATTTTATCGGACGAAAAGTTCTTCAAAAACTCGAAACAATTAGTTATTTCCTTTTTAGCATATTCCGAAAGGGTTATCTTTTTATTGTTAAATATGATATTTTCTAATGATTTAAATAGCAATTCATTCTGAAGTACCATGATTTTTTTATTTTCTTTTTTAATATGTAATTACTTTTCTTCATTTCTATCCATTCTGTATTGGATGCTGTCTGACAATTCATTATGACGTTTTTTTTCTTCGGATAACTTGCCCGAAATTAAACTCAATTATTCAATTCACGAAGAGTCAATTTTAATTGGAAAACAGCCTCCAAAGCAAAAATTGAATTTTCACAAAGGTATAAAATATTTTATAATCATATATACTATCTATTTAATATTTTTTTAACAAATTGATATCACACACATAATCGACTAAACAATATACACTTAGCATGTATGAAATCTATACTGGCAGCCATTGAATATTGTCGTTTTTTGTTTTTTTTTGAAATAAAAAAATCTCTGAAATTCCATTGATTTTCAGAGATTTGATAAATTTTGCTTTTTTTCTTTCTATGTACAGCTGAAGGGACTCGAACCCCCACGCCTTGCGGCACCAGATCCTAAGTCTGGCGTGGCTACCAATTACACCACAGCTGCATAAGCCGGCACAAAGGTATAACTATTTTTCCGATTTGGAAAGGCCTTCGTTATTTTCTTGCTTGGAGAAGTTGCCGGGCGGTTTCGATCAGCGTATCTTTGCCTTTTTCGATATCGTTTTCCAATAGACTGATGGAAATATCCGGGTGGACGCCAAACTCAATCTGTTGCATATCTTTATCATACATCGGGCAGGCGGAAAATCGTACCGACCAGCCATTGGGCAATTCGGACGAAAACGGCAAACCGCTGCCGCCGCCGGTTTTATCGCCCAGAATGGTCGCGTTGGGAGCATAGCGCATCGCATTCACAAAATCGTTGGTCGCGCTGAAACACTTGCGATTGGTTAACACAACGACCGGTTTTTGGTAACGCAAACGGGTGGATGGCTCGATATACGTAGGATAGGGCTTGGAAAAATCCGTATGCTTTTTGCCTGTTTTGTGCTGGATGTAACCGACCAGCGTCTTTTCATTGAAAAAGCGGGCGGCTAATTTATCGGAATTAGTTAGCAAACCGCCGCCGTTATTGCGGACGTCGATAATCATTCCCGAACAAAGGCTCAGTTTATCAATCACATAATCCAAACCGCTTTCGCCGATGGCGGATGAAAAATCGGCGTAACGCACATAACCGATATTGTCTTCCAACACCTTATAGCTCAATCCTCCGGCGATGCGGTAATCCGTTCCGAGGTAAGCGTCGATCAATTCTTGCCGGTAGTTGGCGGGATAATCTTCAAACCATTTCCAGTAGCGGCCGACTTCAAAAGCGGAGGATAGATTGACATGCCCGTCTTTCAATTCCTGAAGCATTTCGTCCAGCAGAAGGAAAAGCGACTCGTGGCCCATTTCATTGTCGATACGGCGCGAATAGTCGCTGTGAATCCGGTTCCAATCGACGCCTTTGTACTCGAAAAAGCAATAATGTTCGTCCAAAATTTGCCACAAGGCTTCGAAATTACCGCGGGGCGTATTATCGTAGGTTTCTATTTCCATACAGGAAGACAACAGGCAAAGGCAAACGGTTATCATTCCGGTTGTAACGAACCGAAACCGGCTTTTCCGGTCGGTCTGTACGATAGAAGGTTTATTCGAAAACATGGCGATACTTGTTTTTATCCGTTTTCTTTCCGGAAACGGTATGAAAATACTTGGATATCCCTATATATGCCGAATGGGATACGATTTGCGTTTTCAAATCGTTTATCTGCGTTTGGTACAATCGGTTCATGACGGCGATTCGCAACGTACAGAAAGATAGCGGCGCTTCTATGGAAAGGATGCTCCGTATGGTCAACCGGTTGTGCCAGGAGGAGAAATAAACCAAGGTACTTTCGTCGCCCATTCCGATTTCGTAATACGATTGCCCAAATTCCGGCGAAAACATCACCCCTACCGCCGGCAGATTGATTTGATAACGCAACTGTATCGGTTGTCGTTTGATTTGAAAAGGATAAACCGCCATGGCCGACAAACTGAGATTCAGGTTGGCTTTGGCATTGGCCGGATTGTTGGTGTTTCGTGAGTTATAGATGGCTCCCGCAAAAACATTGCTTTGCAATCCGGCGAAAAACCGGAATCCCCGAACCGGGCGCCACCGATAGTATAAACCGTAATCATATTCCAAACTGCCCACATAGGCGTTCGCTGATCCGGATGAGTTTTCCGTTTCGGCGAATTCCAGATTAAACAAGTGTTGGGAAGCGATACGGTTGTGTAACAGACGGGTAATTTTCATTTGTTCGCCCATTAAGCCGATATTTTTTCCCGAATATTTCAAAGGAGATAAATAGGAATCGTAAGCCGACGTATTTCCTGCGCCGATTAAAAGGGATTGATAGGTAAGCGGGATGCGCGTTTCTTCCTGAGCGTAGCAGAGCGCTCCGGACAATACCCCAATCATATAAAATAGCAACTTTTTCAAGGGTGTTTTATTTCATGAATATTGTATTAAAATAATCGCTGTTGTCCCGTAATTTGGTCGAGCAGTTCAGAATCGAACGGTTCGTCTTCTTCCGTCGGAAGATCGACGTCGGCCGGAGGCGTTTCATTTTCTTCCGGTTCGGGGAAACGTTCCGGTTCGATCTCTTGAATATCGGCTACGGCAAACGTACTGATTCGTTTTCCTTTGGCTTTGAATCCTTTGACGGAGATAAATTCATCCACGTCGATAATCGCCGGTTCGCGGAAAGCGTCGTGGCCGCCGAATGTAACTTCGATCCGCGGATACGCCGTTCCGGTCAGCAAAATAAGTTTCGACGCCGGATTTTCGCCCAGAAAACTTTGCGATTTATGACTGTTGACCTCAAACACAAAGCGTTTCAGGTAGGGGAAATGCTGCTGATCGGCGTCGAACAGTGCGGCCGACCATACTTTGTTGGGATTGAATTTCTCAATAACACGTATTTCTCCCTGATAATGATTGCTGGAATCGAAATTGGTTGTGTAAAACTCCCCATTGGCAGTAACGACCAGAATCAGATCGTCGGCAAAAAATTCGCCCAGATAATCGCCCCTGCCGTCGTAATTTACGCGCAGCACATCGCGGTCGAACCAGACTTGCCGGCCGCCCAGCGTAGAACCGCCCTTGGTTTTCAGCGTTATTTTGTGAACATCCGCCTTGGTGAGGATGTTGCCCATAGATGCGCGGCCTTTGACGGCTATTTCTCCGAAATTTTTGTCAAAAACCAGTATTTTTTGGCGCGGCTTGGGTTTCAGAATGATTTTTATAGTTTCCGCTTCGCCGTTGGGATTGGCCGTAAAATACAGGATGCGGCTGCCGGGGGAACCTTGCGTCAAATCGTATTCCTTGTCGCGCGTGATACCGGTTACGGCAAACCGTTTGATGAAATTGCTGCCCGCTTTGCCGTCGCGATAAACCACGTTGTATATCGTGCGGTTATCGTTGCGTTTGAAAACGTTGAGGTAAAGAATATTCTTTCCGACAAACATTTTTTCGCTGATTTTCACGATTTTATATTTACCGTCTTTAAAAAAGACAATCACGTCGTCGATGTCCGAACAGTTGCAAATGTATTCATCTTTTTTCAGTCCGTAACCGATAAAACCTTCGTCGCGATTGACATAGAGTTTTTCGTTGGCTTCCACTACTTTGGCCGCTTCGATCGCGTCGAAGTTGCGGATTTCCGTTTTTCGCGGGAAGTTTTTGCCGTATTTTTCTTTCAGGCGGGCGAACCAGTCGATGGCGTATGCAACGATATGTTCAATGTCGTAGTCGATGGTTTCGATTTGCGACCGGTAAGCGGCAATTTGCTCGTCGGCCTTGTCCTTGTTGAATTTAAGGATGCGCCCCATTTTAATTTCCATCAATTTCAGCAAGTCGTCGCGGGTAATGTCGCGGTGCAGGACAAATGCCTGCGGCGTTCCGGCGGTCAGGTTAGCCAAAAAACCGGCGATGCGCCGGAGGATGTGCGCCAATGCGGCGTCCATATCTTTGGCGCTTTCAAATTCCTTGTCCTTATAGATGCGTTCTTCGATAAAGATTTTTTCCAGAGAAGCAAAATGCAGGTTTTCGAGCAGTTCGCCTTTCTGAATTTCCAGTTCCAGATTCAGGAGGCGCAACGTATTGTTGGTAATGTGTTTCAAAATGTCGGAAACGGTTATAAACTGCGGCTTGTTCTCTTCGTTGATTACGCAACAATTGGGCGAGATGCTGATTTCGCAATCGGTAAAAGCATAGAGCGCGTCGATGGTTTTATCAGATGAAACGCCGGACGCCAGATGAATCACGATTTCCGCCGTTTGGGCAGTCATATCGTCCACTTTCCGAATTTTGATTTTGCCTTTGTCGTTGGCTTTGAGGATGGATTCTTTGAGCGTATCGGTCGTTTTTCCAAAAGGGATTTCGGTGATAACTAAGGTTTTATTGTCCAATTTATTGATTTTGGCGCGTACTTTGACCGATCCGCCACGTTCGCCGTCGTTGTAACGCGAAACGTCGATCCATCCGCCGGTTTGGAAATCGGGATACAAAACGAACGGTTCTCCTTTCAGACAGGAAATGCTGGCGTCCAACAATTCGTTAAAATTGTGCGGCAAGACTTTCGATTGCAGGCCGACGGCAATACCTTCGCCACCCTGCGCCAGGAGTAAAGGGAATTTAACGGGCAAAGTAACCGGCTCTCGGTTTCGTCCGTCGTAAGAAAGTTTCCATTCGGTAGTTTTCGGATTAAAAACCACGTCCAGAGCGAATTTCGACAGTCGCGCTTCGATGTAACGGGGAGCGGCCGCGCCGTCGCCGGTGAGGATATTTCCCCAATTGCCCTGACAGTCGATAAGCAATTCTTTCTGGCCGAGTTGCACGAGGGCGCCGCCAATCGACTGGTCGCCGTGGGGATGGAATTGCATGGTTTCGCCGACAATATTGGCCACTTTGTTGTATCGACCGTCATCCTTGCGTTTCATGGCGTGGAGGATGCGGCGTTGCACCGGTTTCAGTCCGTCGTTGATGTGGGGTACGGCGCGGTCGGTAATCACGTAGGACGCATAGTCCATAAACCAATTCTTATACATGCCCGAAAGCACGTGATGGCTGTCGTTGTCCGTATTTTCCGGGACTTTATAGTCCGAATGTTGTTTGGCCGACGCTTCGTTATCGGTAAATACTTCGAATGTTTCGTCTAAATCTTCAGGGTTCATGCTTTTTGATTCAATGCCCGCAAAGATACATGAAATAATTGAAATTACACAATAGTTTGCGGCTGCGCAAGCCGAAGTCCACAAACTTCGCCTGCTGCTAACAAGACGGCGTTTGTGGACTTCACTTAACGGCGGGCAGTTTCATTGTGAGCCTCTCTTCCTTTACTATCAAGCGACAGAAGAGAGGTGAAAGGAATCAAATAATCGTATGAACGCAAACAAGTTGCGGACTAATGTTGAAGGACGCAACGGACGGGATACCCGTACCCCCGAAGGGAGCCGGCGAGGCTCGTAGTGACGACATTTCTTTTGAAGTTCAAGTAGTATGCGGCCGTGCTACTCCAGTAGAAGCCGACGTTGCCCGTACTGGTCAATATCCCATCGTTGTAACGATACCCTGGCATGGGTAAAACAGTAGTAGTATTACAGTAAGAAGCGCCCCAACGCCAATGGGTACTTTCCTTGCCGTAAGTGCCGTCGGGATAACCAGTAGTCCCTGCATTATTAATATTCCAACTCGTCCAACTACCAGCATCGCCATCTTTC
>JAITAH010000133.1 GCA_031284225.1 Dysgonamonadaceae bacterium
TCAAAGGCCAAATCGCGCACCATCGGTTTGAAATTATTGCCTCCGTGTCCGTTCATCAAAATCAATAAACGGATGCCTTGTAATTGGAGCGAATCGACCACATCGGTCAAAATCATACGTTGCGTTTCGTAGCGCGTATGAATACAAAACGGCAATTCTTTCTGCCCCGGGTTTTGCGCCCCCAGAGGAACCGGGGGAAATATCATCCCCCGGACACCGTATTGCGATTGCGCTTTAGCGACCGAATCCACCGCAATATCATGTGCAATATACCAATCGGTGAGGTAAGGTAAATGCCAATTGTGCGGTTCTGTAGCGCCCCAAGGCAGGACGGCGAACGAATAACCGCCCGCTTTCACATCCGACCAAGTAGCAACCTGCAAATCGATGGGTTTATTTTCTTCGACCGGTTTCATACCTCGTTTATTAAACGGTCGCCACGCGGTGTTTGTATTCGGCCAAGCAAGCATCCAACCGTTCGTGAGCGGTAGTATCGCCGGGCACGTTGTGCGAGGGGTGGATATAGAGTTTCACACCGCGATCGGCCAAAATTTCGGCGCAAGTAGTAATCGTCATCCACACCAAAGTTACGAAACCCAACGTAGATACCGGGCCGATCTTGTCCTGATGATTTTTCAATACAACCGAAGCATCCACTACAGGCACACAAGAATCCACTACGATATCGGCGATTTCAAAAATGGTTTTACCGCTCGGATGACGGGTGGTTTTGCCTTGGGCTTCAGCCGCCGAACCAAATACGATGACTTTCATTCCCAATTCTTTGGCTTTCAACGCGACGTCGATATTCACATTATTAATACCGGTATGCGAAAAAATCCACATACAATCTTCTTTTTCAAAGTGGTAGTTTTTCATAATGGCATTGCCGTAACCTTCTGCCCGTTCGAGGAACAAGAACTGGTGGATACCCATTTGTCCGGTGATACCGGTGAAGAACGTCATCGGAAGTTCCACTATGGGGTGAAAGCCGACGAATCCGCCAATGCGGGGATACATTTCTTCGACGGGAATCGTGGCATGACCACAACCAAACGTATGTACCCAATGTTTTTTTTCAATGCTGTCCGCCATTATCGTTGCGGCCGCTTTGATGTTTTCCAACTGTGTTTCCTCAATTTTCTGCATAATGCCGCGGGCATTTGCTAACCATTCTAATGCTAACATCTCTTAAATCTTTTAATTGATAAATTGTTAATTGTAATTCTATTATTTTTTGAGTTTTCTTTTTGCGATGGGTAATAAAACCAACATCATCACAACGGCCAACGCCAATGCGACGGGAAAATAGTCGAATTGCTCCCGATCGAACAATACGCCGGTTATTTTATTAAACGCGAACTGTCCACACAATCCGATAAAAATAGCGATGGAGAATACCGTTCCCGATAATTCCCTGAAAGCGCCGCCCAGATAATTGAACACTACCGGATAAGTAGCGCCAACACCATAACCAATCAAGGCAGTAGCCACATACATCCACCCCATCGACGGAGCGAAATACAGCAGCGCTACGCCGGCCAAAGCGACACACAGATACAAATAAAGCGTCGTACTATCGCTCCATTTTTTCATCAGAAAGCCCAAGGGCAACCGTCCGATGAGCATGCCGACCGTAAACCCAGTCAGGGAAAGAGTCGCTGCATTGGCGGCCACATTCCGCGTTTTTTCCAAAAACCGGATGGTGAAATTACCGGTAATACCTTCAAAACCGCTTTGGAAAAACAGCAGGAAGGCAAAAAGAATCAACGCCGGATATTTCAATAAACCCAAGGTTTTTGAAACAGATACATTATTATAGGGTTTCGGCAGCGGAAATCGTATCCCTATAAAAAATACGATAAACATCCCCATTATCACCGATATCGCATTGAGCGGCAACACATAGTTGTCCTCTATAAAATAATTCAGCAACGTCCACAACAATGCGCCGATGCAGTAAAAAGCGCCGAGCACACTCAGCCGTCCGCCGCGCATTTGGTCGTCGTAAATTTCCGCTACCAAAGCATTGGTTTCACCGTTGAGGATGCCGCCGCCAACGCCCAGCATCAACATAGAGAGGTGAAGCAGCGACATTGTTGTCAAGTTCGCCAACCCCTGAATCCCGCATAATGCCAATACCGAACCGATAATCAGTAACCCTTTGTAACCGAATTTATCTACGACCGGGCCGAAAATGACCGTACCTATAATAATCCCGACGGACAAGGTGGCCGGCAAGGCATTAGCGCCTTCGCCCAGATGGGAAAGAACAGGCCCCAAAGCCAACATCGTAACTCCAAAGAAAGCCAATCCTGCACAAGCGGCTATAAAAACCAAGGTTTTATTGTATTCGTTATTCATCTTTTACTTTTTTATTCCTCCATTATTTACTCATTAATGCCAAACATCCGGCGCCGTACAATCCGGCATCGCCTCCCAATTGCGAAGCCTCGAAACGCACTTGCCGGATAGCAATCGGTTGCGCCCAACGACAAGCTTCTTCGTAAATACGGCCGAGAAGTTCCGTTGCCGGGCCAAATACGCCGCCGCCCCAAACAATAATTTCCGGATTAAACAAGCTGACGACATTGGCCGCCGCCATTCCCCAGAGTTGAATCGCACGGTCGATAACATGCACTGCCAGCGGGTCTTTCTTCGCCCAAGCATCAAACACTTCGTGCGCCGTTATATTTTCGACCGGATATTCCCCAAGAATGCTTCCTTTATATAAGGAAGAATTTTCCTTCAATATGCGTTGAGCGCAACGGGCGATACCGTTTCCCGAAGCATTGCTTTCAAAGCAACCGTATTGTACATAATCTTCTTCAAATTTCATATCCAGCGCCAACCAACCCGCAGCGCCTGAAATACCGGCAGACCCTTCCAATATCCGTCCATTGGCCAAAATCCCTATTCCGATACCGGTACCTACTGCAATAAAAAGAGCGTCTTGCGCATTTCGAGCCGCTCCTTTCCAGATTTCTCCCAAAATATAACAACTGCGGTCGCCGGCGATTTCGACCCGGACAGCCGGATTAGCCAGCCAATCATCGATTTCTTTTTGCAAAGGATAGCTTTCCCAACCGGGAATATTCGGCGCCCACACATGACCGGTTTTCGTATCGCTAATGCCCGGAACACAAACACCGATCGCTTGTATATCCAAAGCGGCGGCCGTTTGCAATAATTCACGAATGATTTGGATAACTAATTGCCCCACTTCGGCGCCCTCCCTTTTTTCTAACAAGTGCGCCACCTGATGTAGCCGGTTTCCATCGGTATCAAAAACCGCTCCGCTGATTTTTGTTCCACCTAAATCGATTCCTATTACCGCCATGCTGCTTTTTTTAACAAATTAAATAAATGATTAACAGTGCAAAAATAGTAATAATTCAAATACAAAAAGGACTCCTGCTCATAATTAACATAAATTAATTGTTCTTGCTTTATTTTCATTGTTTAAGAAACGCCTATATTATAATACATGAAGCCGACTTAACCAACGAACAAGAAATACATTAATTGTGAAAATAAATACACGATGGTTAATTTACGTTAAACCGTATGAATATATCAATTTAATCTCTACATTTGCAAAATATATAAAATTATATAATCACGGGTTAATTTTTATTATCATGAACAAGAATCACAAAAAGAGACAATGGTTGTCGAGCAGATTACTGGCGGCAATCTGGGGTATGGGCTTTTTCGTGGGAGGCGGGTATTCGGCAACGGCTGGTTCTCCCAATGACAAAAGCGCCATCACAACTTCCATTCAACAACAAACACAGGTAACTAACGGCGTAGTTGTTGATGGGCAAAATGAGCCGGTTATCGGCGCAACTGTTATGGAAAAAGGCACGGCAAATGGTATTGCTACCAATTTGGACGGGAATTTTTCACTCAATGTTCAACCGAACGCTACTTTAGTTATCTCGTATTTGGGTTTCCAAACGCAGGAAGTAAAAGCCGGTAAGGATTTACGGATTGTTTTACTCGAAGACAACAAAGCGTTGGATGAAGTGGTAGTTATAGGTTACGGTATTCAGAAAAAGAAATTAGTAACCGGCGCTACTGTGCAAGTGAAAGGGGAAGACATCGCAAAATTGAACTCTCCGAGTGTGTTGGGCGCTTTGCAAAGTCAGGCTCCGGGTGTGGAAATCACACAAACTTCCGGATTTATCGGCGACAATTTCAAAGTCAGCATTCGCGGTTTGGGTTCCAATGTTTCGAGTTCCCCGTTGTATGTTGTTGACGGGGTGGCCGGCGGGGACATCAACAGCCTCAGTCCGAATGACATTGAATCGATTGACGTATTGAAAGATGCGGCTTCGGCAGCTATCTATGGCGCACGCGGCGCGAATGGTGTTATTTTGGTTACCACCAAACGGGCAAAAGACGGCAAATTTGAGATTTCTTACGACGGGTACTACGGCGTACAGAACCTCTACAAAATCCCCACAATTCTTACTGCACAGGAATATATGGCGATTCGCGACGAATCTCTGATTATCAACGGTGCAGCACCTGAAAATTGGGCGATCTCTATTCCCGCCGTTGATTTGGAGAATATCCAAAACGGAACATGGAAAGGCACTAACTGGCTGAAAGAAATCACCAATAAAAACGCGCCTACACAAA
>JAITAH010000202.1 GCA_031284225.1 Dysgonamonadaceae bacterium
CTCCCCATATCTTCCGGCTTTCCGGATCGAGACCGGTGAAACGCGACAAATCGGAAACCATCAACAAACAGACCGGCGCTTCCTGAATGGATGCCTGCCTGTCGGCAATCAAGCCCCGATGGTCGCCTGTCGCTACCGGAACCAAGGTGTGGGCTTTGGCATCGTACAAATACGCACCTTCTTCCAGAATGACATATACGTCGATGTCCTGATTGTTCCGAGCAGTAGCCGCTGTCCGACGTCCGTCGGGACGATTCACGCCATTAGCCGCCCAAAGCAAATCGGACAAATCCTGCAAATGCAGTTTTTCAGGCGAAAACTCACGGGTCGATCGGCGGTTGGCCAACGCTTCCATTACATTGCTCCCTCGTTCTTTACTTGGAGCATTCAACTGAATAGTTGTTAATTCTTGCGCTACTGTCGTAAACGTAAACAGTAAAGCGCTTGCCAATAATGCAATACTTTTGTGTTTCATACGTAAATAATTTTAAAGTGAAATATAATTGTTCACAAAAGTAGTGAAAAACCTGGGTTTTCCAAGAGTGAGGAATAAAAATCCCGTTGGATACTCGGCGCTGGGTCTTAAAAACCGAATTGACGGAACAGCGGATTTGGAGCGGAAAGAACGTATTATTCTCGATTCATTAACTTTATTTAATCCGATAAAAACATATTGATCGGATTTATTGGATTATTTTTGTTGAATTAATATAAAAACCGGAAATGAGAACTGCTTTTTTACATCCGTTGCGGATAATTGTTGTTTGTATCTGGATTTCCGTTCCAACAGTTGCCCAAGAAAGGGATGCTTTCAAGGATTTGATGAAAGAATCTTTGAAAGAGGCTGTTAAATCTTTTATTCAAAACGAAGAGAAGATTGAGCCTTTCCGGAAAAATCTTTCTCCCGATTCGACATGGAAAACCATTGAAATAGATGTCAATAAGCATCCCTTACCCCGTTTGGGATACAATCATAAGCTAAATTCTATGTATCTGAATTATAAGGACAGTTTACCGCTGGGACCAAAATATACCATATCGCCCTATGCAACCGCGCAATATACTAATAGGAAACAAGAATACGACCCCACTTCGACCGAAATGAACGTTATTTCCGACGCCTTCCTGCGTCCTGTCTCCAGTATGAATATGATTAATCCAATGGGGATTTTTATTTATCTGATGCACATCGGTGTTTTACCGAACGAACCGCTTCCTGCCGGAGAGTCGAAACACAAAAAGGCAGTTAGATTAATTACCAAAGAAATTTATCCGAACGATGAATGAAAATTATCCCAAATCATTAACGTTTTTTGAAATATCAAACAAAAAAAACATGAAAGATATTTTTTTATTATTACCTTTGTCTCAAAATAATTACATCCTTTTATGAATACAAAAACTTTTCGTTTGCCCCTTTATGCAATTTTATTGACAATTGTATCCTTAGTTTCTTGCCATCGTGAAACGGTTCCGGTTTCGGAGTTTATACCCTACATCAGCGCTTATACCGGCGGCTTGATTTATCCTTCGTCCACTATCCAGATAGAACTTGCCGATGAACAAGCCGGCGCCCAACCCAATACCGAAGTACGAGGAAACTTGTTTTCTTTTTCGCCGACTATCAAAGGAAAAGCGTATTGGACGGATAACCGCACCATCGAATTTATACCTGAAAACGGCGCATTGAAAAGCGGACAGGTCTATGACGCCCAATTCAAACTCGGCAAAGTGATTAAAGTAGATAAACGTTTGAAGGTGTTTTCTTTCTCTTTCAAGGTGGAAGATAAAAGCGCCGATATCCAGATATATTCTCCGGAAATAGCCGATCTTTCGACCATTACCGTCCGGGGTGCAATTTGGTTCAGCGAAGCTGTAGATTTAGCAGATGTGCAAAAAGCTTTTTCTGCGCAAACAACGGATCAACAATCGCTTTATCCGGAAATCGAAGCAACGGAAAACCCTAATGTTTTTTACTTCATCATTACAAATATTCAACGCCGGAAAACCGAAACGAGTTTGGAAATTTGTTTGGAGGGAAAAACCTTGGGCATTCAAACCATTAATCAGAGCATCGATATTCCTGTATTGGACGCTTTTAAGGTATTGTCCGCCGAACAGATTTTCGAACCGGAAAACGGTATTCAAATTACCTTTACCGAACCCATTTCTCAAACACAGGATTTGAAAGGACTTATTACCGTTACCGGCTTGACTCATTTTACCACTCATACTCAAAACAACAAAATCAATCTTTATTTCGACCGGCAAGGCGTGAATCAAGTAACGATTAGCGTCGATCAAGGCATAAAAAACACACAAGGTAAAAACCTCGAAATGCCGTTTACGACAACCATTACCATCGAAGAACTGAAACCGGCCGTCGAATTATTGGGCGACGGTAATATTATTCCCAACACAGAACATTTGCTCCTGCCGTTCCGGGCGGTCAACTTGTATGCAGTAGATATTCAAGTGATTAAAATTTACGAAAATAATGTGTTGATGTTCTTGCAAGATAACGATTTGAAAGGTTCCCAAGAACTTCGCCGCTCTGGACGTTTGGTTTATAAAAAAACGCTCCGTTTAGACGCCGGATCAACCAAAAGCATTCACAACTGGCAGAATTATTCCGTAGATTTATCATCCTTGTTGCGTCAGGAGCAGGGCGCCATTTATCGGATCGAATTTTCTTTCAAACAAGCTTATTCTGCCTATACTTGCGATGAAAACGGTACAGACAATGCTTCGCAAGCATTAACTTCGATTACGCCTGAAAATATTACCGAAAAGGAGGAAGCGCTTTGGGACACACCCTACTCTTCTTATTCTATTAGCAATTACGATTGGGATGTTTATGACTGGGATGAACGCGATAATCCTTGTCATCCAAGCTATTATATGATTGAAGAACGGCGAGTGGGCTGCAATGTGATGATGTCGGATCTCGGTATCATCGCCAAAGCCAATTCCGGCAATCAATGGTGGATTTCGGTTAATAACTTATTGAATACCAATCCGGTTGCTAATGCGAATGTAACCTTTTACAATTACCAGTTACAAACGATTGGAAGCGTAAAAACCGATGGCGACGGATTCGCTGTCTTCACTGCCCCATCGAAACCCTTTGTGGTGGTTGCCGAAGCCGGCGGACAAAAAACTTATCTGCGTCTGGTAGACGGTCATGACAATTCCCTGACTCGTTTCGATGTCGGCGGAAAAACCGTAGAAAAAGGGTTAAAAGGCTTTATTTACGGCGAACGCGGCGTTTGGCGTCCCGGCGATACTTTGCATATCAGTTTTATATTATACGATCCCGAAAAGCGCATTCCCGCCAACCATCCGGTTACGCTCGAAATGTATAACCCAAGGGGACAATTCCAAAGTAAACAGATTCTTACCAACGGAGTAAACGGTTTCTATACTTATGCTGTTCCAACGCAAGCAGACGACCCGACCGGCCTTTGGAATGCTTATGTAAAATTGGGAGGAACTTCTTTTCACAAGTCTTTCCGCATCGAAACCATTAAGCCCAATCGTTTGAAAATCAACCTGACAATTTCAGGAAAGCGGATCGATGCATTAGTGGGGAATATTCCAGTTGCATTGTCATCTACCTGGCTAACAGGTAGTAGCGCAAATAATTTGAAAGCAAAGGTTGAAATGACATTAACTAAGACCAAAACCCAATTCAAGGCTTATGAAAAATACATTTTCAATAATCCGGCTACGGATTTTTATACCGACCAATCCGATGTATTTGACGGCAGATTGAATGAAAATGGCGAAGTCCTATTCAATTTCAAAGTTCCCAAAGCCGAAAACGCTCCGGGCATGCTGAATGCGAATATCGTGTGCCGTGTGTTTGAACCGGGAGGCGACGCCAGCATTTATACGGAAAATCTTCCTTTTTCACCGTTTAGTTCTTACGTCGGCGTCAATCTCAATCAAGAGCCGGGCAAATACATCGAAACAGACGTCGAACACCGTTTCGATATCGTTACTGTAAATGCAGACGGTAAACTTGTCAACCGCAATAACATAGAATATAAGATTTACCGTATCGACTGGAGCTGGTGGTGGGAAAATGATGATGAATCGTTTTCGGGCTATATTGACAACTCGTCTTATCAACCGGTGGCCAAAGGAAGATTACAAACCGTTGGCGGAAAAGCCAGCTTTCAATTTAAAGTGAAATATCCCGATTGGGGACGGTATTTAGTATATGTATCAGATAGGGAAAGCGGTCATTCCTGCGGCGGAACAGTGTATATCGACTGGCCTGAGTGGCAAGGCCGTTCCAAAAAATCCGATCCGGAAAATATTAAAATGTTGACTTTTACGACCGATAAAACTTCCTACGAAATTGGCGAAGATATTACGGTCATTATTCCGGCAGCAGCCGGCGGCAATGCCTTGCTCGCTTTGGAAAACGGATCAACTATTTTGAGCCGTGCCTGGATTCCGGTTTCCAACCAGGGAGATACGAAATATACATTCAAAGCCACCAAAGAAATGGCGCCGAATTTCTACATCCATATAAGTCTATTGCAACCTCATTCGCAAACGATTAACGATTTACCTATTCGTATGTACGGAGTGACGCCTGTATTGATTTCCAATAAGGAATCTTTGCTCGAACCGCAAATTACTATGCCGGATGTTTTACGCCCCGAAACGGAATTTACCGTAGAAGTCAGCGAAAAACAGGGCAAAGACATGACTTATACCCTCGCAATTGTCGATGACGGACTGCTCGACCTAACCAATTTCAAAACGCCCGATCCATGGAACGAGTTTTACGCCCGCGAGGCGCTTGGTATCCGTACTTGGGACATGTACGATTACGTGATGGGCGCTTTCGGCGGAAAATATACGAGTATGTTCAGTATCGGCGGCGATGAAAACATGCAACCGGTCAGCGAAAAAGCCAACCGTTTCAAGCCGGTTGTGAAGTATTTAGGCCCCTTCGCTTTAAGTAAAGGTGGAAAACAAAAACACAACCTTACTTTGCCGATGTATGTCGGTTCGGTGCGCACCATGGTCGTTGCCGGACAGGACGGCGCTTACGGTAAGGCGGAAAAAACTACGCCGGTACGCACGCCATTGATGGTCTTATCATCCTTGCCGCGCGTGATTAGTACAAACGAAGAAATTACGTTGCCGGTCAATGTCTTTGCAATGGAATCTTCGGTAAAAGATGTTGTTGTGAAAGTCGAAACAACCGGGCTATTGCAAAATACGGAAAATGCTAAATCGGTGCGTTTCAATCGACCGGGTGATGAAATGGTTTATTTTACTCTGAAAACCTCCAACCGAACAGGCGTCGAAAAAGTAACAATTACGGCCGCAGGCGACGGACAAACAGCGAAAGAAACCATCGAAATCAATGTGCGCAATCCGAATCCGGCCGTTATTCATTCGGATTCCAAATTATTGAAAACCAATGAAACCTGTGAATTTAACTACCTGTTGACTGGTAGTTCCAACGACGACTGGGTACAATTGGAAGTATCGCGTATCCCACCGATTGATATTGCCCGCCGCTTCGATTTTCTTTACAATTACGAACATTTTTGTTCCGAACAATTGACTTCGAGGGCTTTTCCTTTGTTATTTGTATCCCAATTCAAAGAAATGGACAAAGAGGAAGTAGAATCTATCAAGCAAAACGTTCGAGAAGCAATTAAAAATCTATATGGAAGGCAGTTAACCAATGGAGGTATTGTCTATTGGCCGGGGCAAACTTCTGCCGACGAATGGATTACAAGTTATGCCGGCAGTTTTCTGGTATTGGCTAAAGAAAAAGGCTACGAAGTAAATCCGGCCGTGTTGACCAAATGGAAAAATTATCAGAAAAAAGAAGCGTTGAATGTATCGCTCGCATCTGCAACTGGAAATAGTTACACGGAATTTCAGCAAGCTTACAGGCTTTATTCCTTAGCTCTGGCAGGATCGCCCGAATTAGGCGCAATGAACCGGTTGAAAGAACGCAAAGAACTTTCCACGCAAACCCGCTGGTGTTTGGCTGCCGCTTATGCCGTGAGCGGAAAGAATAAGCCGGCCGAAGATTTGATATTCAATATTCCAACAAATATTGCACCCTATTGGAACAGCGAGACTTACGGATCGTCCGACCGCGACGAAGCGATGATATTGGAAACCCTTGTTTGGATGGGACGTTTAGACGCCGCTTTTAAGCAAGCGCAAAAAATGGCTCAAACGCTCTCGAAAGAAAACTATTTCAGCACGCAATCCACCGCCTACACGTTGATGGCGATGGGAATGTTGGCTGAAAAAACATCCGGCTCCATCGAATGTAACTGGACGCTGAACGGCAAAAAACAAGATGAAATCCGTTCGGCTAAAGCGGTATGGCAAAAAAAGTTGCCGAACAAACCGGCGACAGGAACCTTATCGCTTACCAATACCGGACAAGGCGTTATACATGTTAACCGGATATCGAAATCACGACCGATCAACGATACTTTACCCGCCGTGTCCAATAACTTGAAAATAAGCGTTTCCTACACCGATTTGTCCGGCAAAGCTATTGACGTTTCCGAACTTCGACAAGGCACGGATTTCATCGCCTCGATCAACATTTCCAACATCAGTATTTCGGACGATTACACCGGTTTGGCATTAACGCAAATCATTCCTTCCGGCTGGGAAATCTATAACGAACGAATGACGGATACAAACAACGCCCCCGGCGCCTATATTTATCGCGATATTCGCGACGACCGGGCGCTAACTTATTTTGATTTACCGCGCGGTAAATCAAAAACGTTTCCGATTCGCTTGCAAGCGACTTACTTAGGTTTGTTTGTTTTGCCCGCAATTGCTTGCGAAGCGATGTACGATACTTCGGCACAAGCCCGTACAACGGCCGGAAGGGTAAAAGTAGTGAAATGACGTATTTTTGACGTATTGATTTATTCGCTTTGGCGTAATTGCGCAGTGTGAAAATATATTAAATTTTACAAGAAGTAGTGTACATTTGACCTCGTATTATTTCTTTTTAAATTTAATATGTATGAAAAAAATTCTTTTCTTTTTCACGCTGTGCTTGCTATCATGGACAGTATCAGCGCAAACGAATCCCATTAAAGGGGTTGTACTCTCATCGGTAGATGAAGAACCGTTAATCGGAGTAAGCGTATTAGTAAAAGGAACTACCAACGGTGCGGCAACGGACGTCAATGGTGAGTTTTCTTTGAATGTGCGACCGTCCGATGTATTGGTTATTTCGTATGTGGGGTATGTTTCTCAGGAAATCGCCGTAGGAAATACCCGTGATTTTCGTATTATTCTTTATGAAGACCAACAAGCGCTGGACGAAGTAGTCGTAATTGGTTATGGCGTTCAGAAGAAAAGCCTTGTATCGGGCGCTATCGGAAAAGTAACGGAAACCGACATCGAAAAAACGATGCCTACCCGCTTGGAAGATGTCCTGAATGGCAAAGTGGCCGGTTTGACCGTTATGCAACAAAGCGGACAACCGGGTTCCGGATCGGATATGTACATTCGAGGTATTGGTACGGTAAACAATTCCGGACCTCTCTATGTAGTAGATGGAATGCAAATTGAGGGAAATATCAACTACTTGAATCCCAAAGATATCGCTTCTGTCGAAGTGCTCAAAGACGCTGCTTCTGCGGCTATTTATGGAACTCGCGGCGCTAATGGCGTTATCCTGATTACTACGAAGCAAGGCGTAAAAGGCTCTCGAGTGGTTAACTACGATTTTAGTTACGGCTGGCAAAATCCGTGGAAGAAAAAAGAAGTTCTCAATGCGCAGGAATATATGACGTTGATGAACGAAATGCAGGTAAACGACGGCGGCCAAATACGGTTTACGGCCAGCGACATTGCCAACGCGAAAACAACCGATTGGCAAGACGAAGTTTTCAATTACGATGCCCCCATTGTTAATCACAACATTAGTCTGATGGGCGCCAGCGAAAACAATTCTTATTCTTTGTCGTTCGGTTATTTAAAACAAGACGGTATCGTTGGCGGTAATTATGGAAAATCGAATCTGGAACGCTACAATTTACGTATCAACGATCAACAAACAGCGTTTCAGACCAATACCCGAAGTTTTCTCAACAAATTGAAAGTTGGAGTAAATTTGGGATACACGCATGGAAACAACACATCGGTTGATACCAACAGCGAATTTGGTTCCATTTTGGGTAGCGCATTGGTATTCGCTCCTTATTTACCGGTATATGCAACCGATCCCGAAGCCACATTGGCATCTTATCCCAATGCGGTAAGAGACAAAAACGGAAACGTATTTACCATCCCTCAAGCTTCCGATAAATATCAGGAAATCGGTAACCCCGTTGCCATGCTCAACAATACGGCACAATATCAAGTCAACGAAGAAGACGTATTTGTCGGAGGCGTGTGGGGCGAACTGGATATTTGGAAAAATATCAAATTTCGCACAAGCTATATGATAGATATGTCGTTCTGGGGCAATAACGGATACAATATGCCTTATTACATTGCTCCGCAAGGCAAGTTTATTGACGACTTGGAACACGCCAATATATATGGCGAAAAAAACAAGCGGTTTTCATGGCAAGTCGAAAATT
This sequence comes from Dysgonamonadaceae bacterium, assembly GCA_031284225.1. The sequence continues at coordinate 8,610 of JAITAH010000202.1, forward strand.
ACATATCGTGGAATGAAATATTTAACAATAAGCACAATGTGGAAGTCATGGCCGGTCAATCCGCTTTAAAAACAACGCAAAGCCAGATTGGCGGCTCGCGCGGTATGCCGCTTTTTGACGAACATATTCTATTGATGAATATGAATAATACGCTTGCCGATAAAACGTATTACAATGTTTATGGATATTTTAATAATGTTGGCGACAACGCAAACTTCTATGCATTGGCATCGTATTTCGGACGTCTTAACTACAATTTTGATGAACGCTACATCTTTTCGGCCTCTCTTCGTCGCGACGGTTCTTCTCGTTTCGGACCGGACAGAAAATGGGGTTTGTTCCCGGCCGTATCCGTAGCGTGGAATATTCTGAACGAACCCTATATTGCCAATAAACCGGCATGGCTGAATGCAGCCAAATTGCGTGGAAGTTGGGGACGAAACGGTAACGACCGTATCGGGAACTTGAGATATATGACCGTTTATGCTCGTGGCGGCGCTTACGATTACTATTTTGGCGGCGGTTTCGATCCGGAAACCAATACCTGGAGCGCTCAACGTGTTTCGGGCCTACAACCGGGAGCTATCGAAAACAGATTACTTGGATGGGAAGAATCCGAACAAACCAATATCGGCCTCGACCTTTATCTGTTGCGCAGCGCTTTCAATTTCTCTTTAGACTGGTTTAAGAAAACGACGATCGGTATGTTACAAACAAAAATCATAGCGCCTTCCGATGGTCAGGGAGCCCCAATTGCCAATGCGGGTAATATGTCTAACCGAGGAGTTGAAATAAATGCAGGATACAAAGGTCATGCCGGAAATTTCAATTTCTTTGCGGACGTGAATGCTACTTATGTGAAAACCATTTTGGATAAATATGACAATGCAACCGGCATTCAAACCAATATCGAGAATCAGGGAAATACCGGCGTCGGCGAATATATGCGCGGACAGACCGGCGAAGTTTATCCTTTCTTCTTCGGTTACAAAACAAACGGATTATTCCAAACTTGGGATGAAGTTAACAGTTATACATACACTGTGGTTGATAAAGAAACCGGCGAAGAAACCATCCAACTGATTCAACCTAACGCCCATCCGGGAGATATTCGTTTTGTGGATACCAACAATGACGGACAAATCACGGCCGTTGATAAAGTTAAAATCGGAAAACCAATGCCCGACTGGCAGTTAGGCGTTACATTGGGTGGCGATTGGCGAGGATTTGATTTCAACCTGTTTTTCAAGACCGCACTTGGATTCCAAATTTTCGACTATGCACAACGCGGCGATGTTACAGCGCTAAACCGTCCGGCATGGATTCTCCAACGCTGGCACGGCGAAGACACTTCCAACACCATTCCCCGGATGACGGCGCAAAATCCAAACGGAAACTACGCATCTTCCGATTTGTATCTCAAAGATGGTTCTTATCTTCGTTTGAAAACTGCGCAAATCGGATACACCGTACCGGTACAATGGACACAAAAGGTAGCCATACAAAAATTTCGCGTATATGTCGCAGGTTACAACCTTCTGACTATTACCGGTTATGACGGATTTGACGTAGAAATGGGAAATCATAGCGTCGATAGAGGTATTTATCCTCAATCACGTACTATTGCAGTAGGAGCAACCGTTACATTCTAAATTTATTTTAATTTCAAAAAATAATACAATGAAAACGTTAAAAATTTTATTTATAACAATCATATTCGCAGGATTTCTGACGTCCTGCGGCGAGGACTTTCTGACGGCAGTTTCCACTGCTTCAAAGCCATACGGTTCGGAACCCATCACAGAAGAAAGTCTTAATGGAAACCTTGCTGCAGCTTATCATATTTTACTGCGCGACAATTATGCAAGCGGATACAACAGCGTTATTTTTACTTCCGACCTGAGATCCGACGATGTATTCAAAGGCGGCGGCGATGCCGGAGACCAGCAACAATTTGAAAATCTGGCAACTTATACCTGCGATCCGTCGCAAAATTTGGGCGGTTTTTGGGAGTTATTTTATAGAGGCGTGGCTCGCTGCAACGAAACGGTTGCTAATGCCGATAAATTTATCGCTGCAGGAACAGGTAATATAAATCTGGTTCAACAGTATAAAGAAGAAGCTACTTTTCTACGCGCTTATTTTATATATTGGATTTGGTTGAATTGGGGAAACGTTCCCTATCCCAAGGCATTAGTTACGCAAGAAACCGATTTTTATGCCGTTCAATACACGGCCAACGAAGTATATAATTTTATGCTGGAAGATATAGCCGAATGTGAAAGAATAGGCAAACTCGGTCTGGAATCCCCTGAAATCGGTCGCGTAAATCTCGGCGCTATCTATATGCTCAAAGCGGCTATTGTAATGTATCAAAAAGATGCTTCCAAATACAATGAAGTAGCAGCTAATATGGCCGAAATTATCCAAAGCGGCAAATATGGCCTTATGGAAGATTTCGACAAAATGTGGTTGCAGGAAGGCGAATTTTGTAAGGAAAATATATTTGAATCCAATATGGGTTCGGGCGAATTGGATTGGAGCAATTCCGCAGGGAATCCGTATGGTTTAGGTACCAACCTGCCGTGTTATCTTTCGCCACGTTCGTTAAACGATCCATCCGGCGTATTTGAAAGCGGGTGGTGTTTTTCACCGGTTCGTCCGTATCTTTATAAATTGACCGGCGATGCGGTAGCCAGCGACAGAAAGCAACCGATCTTTGAAGCAAACGACGTTAGACGTTTGTCATCTGTAAACTATTGGTCGTTTGCCGATGGTCAATACTCGCCGGGCTATCAGGATACAAAAGGATACTTCCTGCGTAAATATTCTGCCCGTGTGGGTTACAGTGTGGCCGGTGAAAAATCGTTGAATTATTGCAACAACCAGCGCATTTACCGGTATGCCGAAACATTGCTCAACTATGCCGAACTGGTTGGCGTTCTCGGAGCAAGCGCTTCGGGCGGAATTACTGCGCAAAGCTGTTTCGATCAGGTACGCACCCGTGCAAAAGTAGGCTCGATTGCGGTGAATTTGGACAATATCGAACAGGAACGTCATCGCGAATTTATCGGCGAAGGCAAACGTTATTGGGACTTGATTCGTTGGGGAAAAGCGGCTCAAACATTGACCGAAGATTTCCTTCAACCCTCGTTGGCCGGAGACGGTAGTGAATCCACTTTTACCTGGAAACGCACCTGGACGGAAAAAAGCAAATATTTACCCATTCCGAAAGAAGAAGTAGATGCTCGTTTAGGCAGCAGCTACGAAATCATTCAAAATCCGTATTAATTTATAAATGAATCAATATGAAAAAGATTATAAAATTCACATTTATGGCCTTTACCGTCGCTTTAGCGCTGACGGCTTGTGCGCCGCAAGAATTTGACGAATATCGTTTGGGCGATTCCTATACGATTCCTCAAGATCAGTTTTCGTTCGATATGACTCCCGGAAGCGATGAATTTACATACAATTTTACTGCTTCTTTCAATGCCGATCCGGTGAAACATCCGTATTCTTACGAAATTCGTTTCGGCGATGGAGCCGTAACAAGAGAGTTGACGGGTAGCCACGAATACATCGTATTGAAAGGCGCTTACACTGCTCAATGCTTAGTTTATGTCCCCAATGGCGATGTAATTATTAAAGAAAAAGTGATTAATATCGTCAACGATAATGAAAAAGTCTATCAGGATGACCCGGCCAGCGTACAATATGCACTTACCGGCGGAAAAGATAACGACAGTGGAAAAACCTGGCGCTTGACCGGCGGATCCGGCTTAGGCCCGGGTACCGGAACCTGGGGCGAATGGTGGAGTTTCGACGGTACACCCGCATTGTTCGATGATGAATTTACGTTCCAACCGAACAGCATCCAACCCAACGGTAATTTTTTATACAACGCCAATGGCGGCACTTTCATGAATGAATCTTTAGCCGGTTTATTTTCTGATGGCGATCCCTCCGGTTCGTTTGTTACAACTCAATATACCCCACCCTCCGACGCTACATGGTTGGTGGCGCTGAAAGATGGAAAATATTGGTTGACCCTCAACAAAGGATTTATTGGTTATGCCATAAGTCCCAACGATTTGACTCAAACGGAATATGAAATCCTGTCATTCACCGCGGGGGAAATCCACCTCAAATATTATTCCTCGGACGGCAATGCCTGGTTTTTCTTCTTGGTTTCCGAAATTCCATCCAATCCGTTGACCGGTCAAGGTTCCAAAACATGGGTCATCGACGGTTACAATAAGCATATCGCCGAAGTAGCTGCTGCTACTGGTCTGAACATCAAAGGTTTTACAGGATTGGGACCGCTCAATGCGTATGGACAGGATTGGTGGGCGGCTATAGCCGGCGACAAATCGTTTGAAAACGTCGGTTGGACGCTCTATGATTGGAAAATCACATTCACTTCATCCAATCAATTAAAAATTACAACTTTAGGAGAAGGTTACGGCAGAAAAGCTTTCGATGGACAAGGATTTACTTCTACGAGCATCGATGGCGACGATATGAAATTTGCCTATAACGGTGGCGATTATACCTACACGTTGGACAATGCAACGCCTTATCCTAAATTAACCCTTTCGGGAAACGCCTTTTTGGGTTATTATGCAGGATCGCAGGAATATGAGGTCGTCTATTTGTCAGACACGGCTTTGGCAGTAGTTACACACAACACTGTGGAAGGTCAGGATTGGGTATTTATATATACTCCTGAAGGTGAACAATAAACATTCATTATGAAAAATATGAGTTATTTATTTATAACCGTATTACTGCTATTCGGATGCGGTTCCAACGATCCTTCGGGTCAGGAACCGCCTCCTGTGGTGGAAACCTATCTATCTGTCAGTCCGAGCGAAATAGCCATTCAAGGAACCGGAAGTGCGCAAACGGTAGCAATCACGTCCAACACACAGTGGACGGCTACATCCAACGCCGACTGGTGCAGTTGTTCGCCGAATTCCGGCAATTTTGGGAGTACAAACGTCTTGGTTACGGCTACTTCCAATTATACCGGAAGCGCCCGGTCGGCAGAATTGACCTTTACGGCAGGTTCGGTCAGCAAGAAATGTACTGTCCGGCAAGAATCCACGCAAGTTGTCAGTTACGTTCCGGAAGGTTATACGGCAGTTTGGCAGGATGAGTTTAACGATGCACGATCCGGTAACGGAAAAGCCGCCTTGCCCAACACATCCGAATGGTGGTACGAAACAGGAGCCGGCGGTTGGGGAAATAACGAATTACAGAACTACATTGCCGGTGTGTCCGGAAATGATACCTGCGCCGCCATTTTCGACGGTACATTGAAAATCACAGCCAAAAAGGTAGGCGCCCAGATATTGTCCATCCGGATGAATACCCAGCGCAGTTGGACGTATGGTTATTTCGAAGCGCGATTGAAGCTCCCGACAGGCAAAGGCACATGGCCTGCTTTTTGGATGATGCCTAAAAACTTTCAATCTTGGCCCGACGATGGGGAAATAGATATCATGGAAGAGGTAGGCTATCGTCCGAATTGGATATCTTCGTCTATTCATTGCAAAGCGTATTATCATTCCATCGGAACGCAAAAAACAGCCGAGAAGTTCATCGCCACGGCGCAATCCGATTTTCACGTCTATGCCGTTGAATGGACAGCCGACGTTATCCGAGGCTTTGTGGATGGCGCCAAGTATTTCGAGTTTCCCAACGATAAGGAGGGAAATAAGAACACCTGGCCTTTCTATACGCCGTTTTACCTGAAGCTGAATCTGGCTTGGGGCGGCAATTGGGGCGGCGCGCAAGGAGTGGATGAAAGCGTTTTGCCCGCAACTTACGAAATCGATTATGTACGTGTTTATCAAAAACAATGAAAATGAACAAAGTACTCAAAATACTTGTGCTCTGTCTGACCGGAATGGCTTGTTTTGCCTGCAAGTCATCTGAAAATCCGGAGGATAAAATTTTGGAAAGCAAAATTGATAAACTGCTTTCCCAAATGACTTTGGAGGAAAAAATCGGTCAGATGACGCAGATCGACAATCACGGCGATATCAAGGAATTAGTGCAGGTGATAAAAGAAGGGAAAATCGGTTCGTTGTTGAATGTTTCCAATCCGGAAACGGCCAACGTACTGCAAAAAGCGGCGACCGAAAGCCGCTTGGGCATTCCTATTATCATCGGAAGGGACGTTATTCACGGTTTCAAAACTATTTTTCCTATTCCCTTGGGACAGGCGGCTACTTTTGACTCCGATCTTGTTTACGAAAGCGCGGCTGTTGCCGCCGCCGAAGCCCGTTCGACAGGTATTCACTGGACGTTCGCTCCGATGCTGGATATTTCCCGCGACGCCCGTTGGGGAAGAATTGCCGAAAGTTTGGGCGAAGACCCCTATTTAGCCGGAGTGTTGGGCGCTGCCATGGTCAAAGGCTTCCAAGGGGAAAACTTATCCGACGCCACTTCGATAGCCGCTTGTGCCAAACATTTTATGGGGTACGGAGCTGCCGAAGCGGGACGCGATTATAATTCGACCAATATTCCGCCGGCTTTGATGCGTAATGTTTATCTCCGTCCGTTTGAAGAAGCGGTCAAGGCGAGCGTAGCTACCGTCATGACTTCGTTCAATGATAACGACGGAATTCCTTCGACGGCTAATTCGTTCATTTTGCAGGATGTGCTTCGCAAAGAATGGAAATTCGACGGCTTTGTCGTTTCCGACTGGGCATCTATTTCCGAAATGATTAATCACGGTTTTGCAGCCGACTTGAAAGAAGCCGCCCAAAAAGCGGCAAACGCCGGCGTTAATATGGACATGATGAGTATGGCATACCCTGTCTATCTGCCGGATTTGGCGAAAGAAGGCAACGTAAAGGAATCGGTAATTAATGAAGCCGTTCGCGAAATTCTGCGCATCAAATTCCGTTTGGGATTGTTCGATAATCCTTACGTGGATACGGACCAAGCTTCATTATTCTATAAAGAAGATCACTTGAACAAAGCGCGAAAAGCGGTGGAAGAATCAGTTGTGCTGCTTAAAAATGCCAATCATACTCTTCCGTTAAACACGAATATCCGAACGCTGGCCGTTATCGGCCCTATGGCCGATGCGCCTCACGATCAATTGGGTACCTGGTGTTTTGATGGTGAAAAAACGCGCACGCTCACCCCGTTGAAAGCGTTAAATGAACTGTACGGCGACCGGATCAAGATTGTGTATGAAAAAGGATTGGATTTCAGCCGCGACCGGAATCAGTCGCAATTCGGGAAAGCCGTTCAGGCCGCCCGCAATGCCGATGCAACAGTAGTCTTTGTCGGCGAAGAATCCATTCTTTCCGGAGAAGCTCACAGTCTGGCAGACATTTCTCTGAAAGGCGCGCAAAAAGCTCTGGTACAGGAGTTGAAAAAAGCGTCCCGAACGCTGATAGTAGTCGTTATGGCCGGGCGACCGTTAACCATTGGCGATGAAGTAGAAACGGCCGACGCCCTACTCTATTCGTTCCATCCGGGAACGATGGGCGGCCCTGCTATTGCCGATATTCTATTTGGAAAAGTTGTTCCAAGCGGAAAATTACCGGTTACGTTCCCTAAAGAAGTAGGTCAAATTCCGGTTTATTACAACCATAACAATACGGGACGCCCGTCGAACAAAACAGAAACGTTGCTGTACGACATTCCTCTGGAAGCCGGACAAGTTTCTTTGGGCAATACTTCCTATCATTTGGACGCCGGTTTCGATCCGCTGTTTCCTTTCGGATTCGGTTTGAGTTACACCACGTTTGAGTACAACCATTTGCATTTGAATAAAACTAAACTGAAAGCCGGCGAAAACATGGAAATTTCTGTCAACCTGACGAACAGTGGACTTTATGATGCTACCGAAGTTGTACAACTCTATGTTCGCGACATCAGCGGTTCGTTGTCTCGTCCGGTAAAAGAACTGAAAGCGTTTCGGCGAGTTTCTACCAAAGCCGCAACTTCTCAAACGGTAAAATTCGTATTTTCTACCAACGATTTGGCATTTTGGGGAATCGACGGGACGAAAAAAGTGGAACCCGGAGCGTTCAAACTTTGGGTAGGCGGCGATAGTAATTCCGGATTGGAAGCGGATTTCTCGATCGCAGAATAATTACGGATAAAAGGCTGTCTAACAAGCCAAAGACGAGCGTCATTGCGAGGGCAAAGCCCGAAGCAATTCGGAATGTTTGTAAAACGCTGGATTGCTTCGGGCTTCTCTCTGTAAGACGTATTTGTTTGCCATTTCCCCTCTCGCCGCGGCGGGCAATGGGAATCGGAACCCGACCGGATATGCACGCCGGCGGTGCAGGCTCGTACTCCAACGGCGTGCACGCTCACCACCGCGCAACCCACCGATTTTACCTGCTTTTGGATCGGTCGAAAACCTTTGGCAAGGAACACCCGGCAGGCATCCGCTTCGTAGCAGACCCAAAAGACGCCGGCTTTGTAAAAATGAATCGCATCTTTACTCAGCCTACCTATACTGCACACGGCATAGTTTAGTGCATCTAAGGGTCAGGGCAGAATTCCTATCAATAGAAAACACCGGTTGCCAACGGGCTGGATTGCCCGGTCAGGGCATTCACCTCCTGTTTATGAATCCCTTAACAGGGAATAGGGAAAAAAGGGATATTCATTTTTCTATTGATAGGATTCCCCCCTGGGGAAGATAGGCGCCTGCACAAAACCATGCCGCGTAAAGTATAATTACTGCGCAGTAATCGTCAATTTCCGTACGGAAATTACCGGAAACAGACAAATTTTACTTACTTTTGTGGTCTGAATCAGTCAATAATATGAATTATTTCGATGTTTTCCCCCGTTGGCCCATTGAGCCGGTGCGCGCTCAAGGCTGTAAAGTGTATGATAAAAACAATGTGGAATATCTGGATTTCTATGGCGGTCATGCTGTTATTTCCATCGGCCATTCGCATCCCCGGTACACGGCGAAGATGGCGGATCAGCTGCAAAAAATCGGTTTTTACTCCAATTCGGTGCAAATTCCGTTGCAGGACGAGTATGCCGAGAAGCTGGGAAACGCCTCCGGCTATCCCGATTATTCACTGTTTATGGTTAATTCGGGCGCCGAAGCCAATGAAAATGCGTTAAAATTAGCGTCGTACTACAACGGGCGGCGACGGATGGTCGCTTTCCGGGGCGCTTTTCATGGACGAACGGCGGCCGCGGTTCGCCTCACCGATACGCCTTCTTACTGGACGAATCAGGTGATGAATCTTGAAACCGGTTTTTTGCCTTGGAACGATCGAAAAACAATGTATAGCCAACTGTGCTATCGGGAGATATCGGCAGTCATTATCGAAGGCATTCAGGGCGTTGGCGGCATCCATGTGCCCGATTTGGAGTTTCTGCAATACCTGAGTCAGGTTTGTCAGGAAACGGATACGGTTTTGATTTTGGATGAAATTCAATCCGGTTACGGCCGTTCGGGGAAATTTTTTGCCCATCAATATGCCGATATCCGTCCCGATATAATCACCATTGCCAAAGGAATGGGCAATGGATTTCCGGTATCCGGACTGCTGGTTTCGCCCAAATTCAAGGCCGTGAGCGGGCAACTGGGAACGACTTTCGGCGGCAATCATCTGGCTTGCACCGCCGCCCTCGCCGTTCTGGAAGTGATGGAAGAAGAACAACTGGTGGAAAATGCCGCTCACGTCGGCGCCTATTTGATGGGCGAGCTGAAAAAATTCCCGCAAATCCGGGAAGTCCGGGGAAAAGGACTGATGATTGGCCTCGTTTTCGACACGCCCATTAAGCCTTTGCGCGATCGCTTGCTGTTTGAGCAGCACGTTTTTACCGGCGCTACGGGGACGAACACCTTCCGCCTGTTGCCACCGTTGAGCCTCCCCTTGGAACTGGCCGACGAATTTATACACCGTTTCAAACAAATATTGATAGACTTATGAAACTCACAATCATCGGAGGCGGGAACATGGGGAGCGCCATTGCCCGCGGTTTAGTGTTGGGCAGCCTTTTCAAACCGTCCGATATGACGGTGGTGGATGTTCACGAAGCGCCGCTGACAGCGTTGCAAGCCACGCATCCG
>JAITAH010000322.1 GCA_031284225.1 Dysgonamonadaceae bacterium
AAAAAAGACTAACAATCGTCGTATCATACTTTATAATTTTAATAATAGGATGTTATCCGGATTGCAAAGTTATAAAAAATTCCTAATTTTGAAGCATGAAAAAAACGATACTTTCAATCATCGGCTTACTTTGGGCGATCGCTTTGTCCGCACAATACACAGTAAGAGGAGGTAAAGGCGAACCTTTACTGGCAGAAGACAACAAGCAAAACCGCATTCAGTTGTATTTGCTGAACGGTTTGGACAACGCCGAAATTACTTTTCGTACCGAAAACGAAGAAACTCATCAATGGTACAAATACAATACCCGCTACAGCGAGGCCTTACCGGTTGCCGGCCGACAAAGCGGCGCTATTTCGACCATTCAAGGCATTGAGGACGGGTGGGCCTATTTTGTCGAATCGCCCTCCCACCCTACGCCTTCCTTTGTCTGGATTATCGATTACAGTCGGCATAAATCGGTTATTCATTCGCTCGAAATACAGGAGGAAGAGGATAAATGCGAATTTCTGAAACTCATTGCCCGCGTGGAAGCCGATCCGTTGACGTATCGTACGTATTCGGGAGCTACCGTTTCGTTACCCAGAACCTATCATCTTTTATACGATAACTTAGAATGGAATGCGGAAGCCCTGACTTTTGTTCCCAAACAGGAAAATATTCCTCAAAAAGGCGTCCTCTCGGAAATCGTTATCGACGCTCCGTTAAAAAACACTGTATTTACGCTGACCGGCGACGATTTTGCGGAACATTTCGGAATGGGGCAAAGCGCGGCTACTTCCGAATATCCGGCCATTGCGGCGGAGGCGCACGCGCTAATGACGGCCGCTACTTCTACCGGCGAAATAGAACAGGACGAAGCCGGAGCGCAAAAAAGCTATTCCGCCCCCGTTGATGTCCGCTTTGAAGCCTACGCCAACGAACCCGTAGCCGCCCTGTATATCTGGAATATCCTCCAAACGAACCCCGAAACCGGCGACCAAACGTCCATTGTTCGTTACACCGACCGGACGGTCAATTATACTTTCCGCGAATCGGGCAATTATACGGTGAAATTAGAAGTTATGGACGCTCATTCGGTCTGTTTCAACGATTTGCAGCTTTTTACAATCTTTATTGGCGAATCGGATTTACAGTTGCCCAATGCATTCAGTCCCGGAAGTTCGCCGGGAGTCAACGACGAATACCGCGTATCGTACAAGTCATTAATTCATTTTAAGGCTTCGATTTACAACCGCTGGGGCAATCTGCTTTACCATTGGGAAGACCCGGCCAAAGGTTGGGACGGGAAAGTAAACGGCAACTATGTTCCTACCGGCGTTTATTTTATTGTGGTTGAAGCGAAAGGAGCCGACGGGAAAACGTATCAACGTTCGAAAGACATAAACGTTTTACGAACCAAAGAATAATTCATTATTAACATTATGTCGAAAAAAAATCATTATTTCATTGCTTTTTGGTGTATTGCCGGGTTGATTCCGCTGGCAATATGCCTGTCCGGAAGTACGGAACCTGAAAATCAGGCGGACAATTCTTCTATAACGGGTTCTTCAATAATTTCCGTACCCCTTCCTTCGCAGGTAAGCTTTTGCGGACAAACAATTGCATTGAAACGCTTGGATATGCGGGAACGTTTCGACCGCGAAATCAACGCAATGGCTTATCTTCATTCCACGACTTTGTTGTATATCAAAAGGGCTAATCGCTATTTTCCGGTTATCGAACCGCTGTTGAAAAAACATAATGTTCCGGACGATTTCAAATACCTTTGCGTCATCGAAAGCGGTTTGGATACCCGCGCCGTATCGCCCGCGCAGGCGGCCGGATTGTGGCAATTCATGGAACAGACCGCCAAACGCTACGGTCTGGAAATCCGCGATGGCGTGGACGAACGTTATCACATCGAAAAAGCGACCGAGGCCGCTTGTCGTTATTTCCTCGACGCTTATCAATTATACGGCGACTGGGCAACCGTGGCGGCGGCTTACAACGCCGGAATCGCCCGTATTTCGTCATTTCTGAGGCAACAGCAAGCGGAATCGGCGTTCGATTTATGGTTAACCCCCGAAACTTCGCGGTATATCTTCCGGATACTGGCCGCCAAAGAAATTATCAGCCACCCGAAAAAATACGGATTTAACCTGAAAAAAGAAGACTTGTATCCGCCGGTCGAAGTCGATTGGGTAGAGGTGCAGAGCAATATCCCCCGCTTAGCCGTTTTCGCCCAACAACACGGCTTGAATTACATGCAGTTAAAGGAGTACAACGTCTGGTTGCGCGATACCGCCCTCGCGATACCCAAACCGGAAAAAAAGGTCTATCGGATTGCTATTCCCAAAAAAGAAGATTTATATTACAGGTAGCTTGCCGCAATGCGACCTTACTGCCGGCTGTTTACAAATGCCGCCAGCCGCCGGTCCAACAAATCATACTGATGTTCCTTGATAAAAGAGGTGCAAGCCCGCAAGCCTTCCTGATTGCTTCCGGTGGTGGATAAGGAGATAGCCGAAATGCCGAACGCCATCAAGGCGGCCATCAATTCGCCGCCGGACAGTCCCGGATAACGAATGGTGAAATAAAATCCATCCGCTATCGCTTCTTCCGAATCTTTATCATACACCAGTTCAAAACCGTGTTTCAAGAAAATGGCTTTCAAGCGTTTTGCGCGGCGACCGTACTCTTTCACTTCTTCCAAAAACGGGAAACGGCCGTCGGAAGCCGCTTTGAACATGGCCGCTAAAGCATACTGCGCCGAATGACTGGCTCCGGACGATATTGCATACAACGCCCGATGGATAAATACGCTGCCGAACGTTCCGCCGCCGTACCGCTCGGTCAAACCGGGATACGAACGCCGATACAAAGCGTCGGACATAGCGACGACGCCTATCCGCTGCCCCGCATAACTGAAAGCCTTGGAGCCGGATATCAACAATAGATAATGATCCGTATATTTTCCGACACTGACCTGATAGGGCGGTTGGAAAGGGGTTCCCAAATCTTTCCGGAAATCCATCGCGAAGTAAGCCAAATCTTCCAGCACAAGAACATCGTATTGAGTAGCCAGTTCGCCGATAATCTGCAATTCTTTTTCATTCAGACAAAACCAGGCGGGATTGTTGGGATTGGAATAAATAATGCAGGCAATATTCCCTTTCGACAAATACGACGCTAATTTTTCATGCAATCGATCGCCCCGGTAGTCATACACATCGAACGATTCGTATTTATAGCCCAGCACGACGGCTTGCTGTTTCTGCACCGGAAATCCCGGATCGATAAATAAAATCGTATCGCGGCGCGCATCGCATTGTCCGGCCACCAGAAACGAGGTAAATGTACCCTGCATCGACCCCACTACCGGCACACAGCCTTCCGGCGCAATATCCAGGTCGATAAAGGCTTTGATAAAGCGGGAGGTTTCCTGTTTCAACTCCGGCAATCCGTCGATTACCGGATAAATGGCGGCGACGCCTTTTTGCAAAGCGGCTATTTCGGCTTCGACGCCCACAGCTGCCGGCGGCAATCCCGGCACTCCCATTTCCATGTGAA
>JAITAH010000349.1 GCA_031284225.1 Dysgonamonadaceae bacterium
AAACTGCCCGTTATCCCCGGATGATGTTGAAAATGAAAGGCCGACCCTTTTTCCGGATGAAACAGGTAAACGCCGTTTTCGTGAGCGCCCAACCAGAGATTACCGAAACTGTCTTCATACGCGCAGTCGATATTGTCGTCGGCGATGGGGCTGTTTTTCCGGTTGTAGAAAGTCGGTTCCAAGGTTTGACCGTCCAAACAAATGATTCCGTTGCCATAATGGGAAACCCAGATATTCCCTTTCCGGTCTTCGATCACCCAGGTTACCCGGTTCAGGTAAAAAGGAACGCTGTCGCGGATAAGGAAAGGATGAAAATTGTCGTTTTCCCGGTCGTATTGCAGAAGACCGTCCATAGACGCTATCCAGAATCTTCCCCGACTGTCTTCCAGTACGTTGTAAATATAATTTCCTTGCAGCGAAGTGGAATCGCCGGGCTGTTGCGAATAAACCGTAAAGTTGTAACCGTTGAATTTGTTCAAGCCGTTTTCGGTAGCAATCCAGATATAGCCTTGCGAATCCTGGTAAATTTGCGAAATATGGCTGTTGGACAATCCGTCGTTTGGCGTCCATAATTGTATTTTTTCAGCATGCATAGAAGCTGAAATCATCCACAACCCAAGGCTAATCCGGAAGAACCGTTTCATGGAAGTATCGTAAAAATTAACGCATTATGGATGCAAAAGTATAAAAAATGTATTAAGGCTACAAATAAAAATAAAACGGGGACGTAAAAACCGGAACATCCGTTTAGAGATAAAACGCCATGCGAATAAATTAACAGAAATGATAACGCTTTCATATCCGGTTATAGATGACCGTCATGGAGCGATTTTACGAAACGTTTTATCAAAAGCGGTTGTTCCGGTGAAGTAAATGCTTTATTCCGCCTTAAACCGTTTGTTTAGAAATTCAATTACCTGACTGGTAATATTGTAATGCGCATCGGCATAAAGAATATTATTGCCGCTTTTAGCGAAGATCAGATGGTATTTTTGCGGACTGTTAAATTCTTTCATGCCCAGTACCAGGGTATCGGACACTTGCTGTTGCAGCAGCTGATTATCCAGCGCCAATTCCTGTTCTACCTGAGTCGCTTGTTTATCCAGATCGTCTTTCATACGTTGGATACGGTTTTGTTCCTGCAACATCCGTTCTTGACTTAAAAAAGCGTTGTTTTGCGCTTTTTGTTGAAAGTTAATGACTTCGTTTTGCAACTTCTGATAACCGGCATTGAGGGCGCTGTTTTGTTTACTTACTTTGTCTTCATAATTACTTGCCAATCGGTTGTAAAACTCGAAATGCGTTAATAATGAATCCACTTCCACATAAGCTAACGGCAAATATTCCGCATCGGTTTTATTGGTTGCGTTTACTTCGCCTGATTCTTTTGCTGCCTGATCTTTGCATTGTACAAAGAGGATAGTCGTAATTAAAAGTGCAAAAATGCCGCTAATTGTGTGTTTTGTCTGTTTCATACACTTAAATTAAAATCTATAATTGTATTGTATTTTATTTTGCGGCACAAATATAGTTCAATTTCTTGTGATTTCTCCTATTTTTCTTGATAATTCTGTAAATTTTTATTTTCTTTATGCTTTGAAATTAGAATTTTGGATTACTTAAATAATCAATTTGTATGGAAATAAAAGATTTAAAGCCGTATTTAGTGTGGAAATTGTTCGATCAGATTACAAAAGTACCACGGCCTTCCAAAAAAGAAGGAAAAATAGTAGCCTTTCTGCTGGACTTCGCCGAAAAGCAAGGATTGGAAGTAAAAACGGATGACGCTCTCAATGTCGTTATCCGGAAACCGGCCACGCCCGGTAAGGAACATTTGCAAACCGTGATTTTACAATCGCATGTCGATATGGTTTGCGAAAAAAACGGCGACGTCCGTTTTAATTTTGAAACCGATCCCATTCAAACCTACATCGACGGGGAATGGGTCAAAGCCCGAGGCACTACGTTGGGCGGCGACGATGGTATCGGCATGGCGGCGGCTTTGGCGGTATTATCGTCCAAAGACATCGAACACGGGCCGATTGTTGCGCTGTTCACTACCGACGAAGAAACCGGTTTGACGGGAGCCAACGCTCTGAATCCCGATTTTCTGCAAGGCGATATCCTGTTGAATCTGGATAGCGAAGAATGGGGCGAGTTTTGTATCGGCTGCGCCGGAGGCAAAAATACGGTGGGTTCTTTTACCTATCAATGGGAAACGCCGCCCGCCGGTTATTTCTGGTTCGACATTTCTATAAGCGGATTGAAGGGCGGCCATTCGGGTAGCGATATCCACAAGGAGTTGGGGAATGCCAATAAAATCCTGGCCCGATACCTGTATTCGTTGATGCAGGAAACGCCGGCGAGGCTGTCGAAAATCGACGGAGGCAATTTGCACAATGCGATTGCCCGCGAAGCGAGCGCAACGGTGGGCGTCCCCCTGGAGTCGAAAGAAAACGCCGTCGTTTTTTTGAATCTCTTACAAGCCGCTATTCTGACCGAATTGCCGGCTGAAGACCGAAAAGTGCAAATAGATATTCATTCCGTCGAAACGCCGAAACAGGTCATTGACCAAACAACAAGCAACCGGTTGATTTTAGCGTTGTATGCTTTGCCGCACGGCGTTTTAGGCTGGAGTTTCGATATGCCGGGAACGGTGGAAACATCCACCAATCTGGCGTCGGTCAAAATGAAGGACAATCAGACGATTGCCGTTACGACCAGCCAACGGAGTTCGACGGCCTCGGCGAAAGACAATACGGTGAACAGCGTAACGACGGTATTTAAATTGGCCGGCGCCGAAGTCCGGTCATCCACCGGATATCCGGGATGGAAACCGAATCCGAATTCGCCTATTTTACATACTTCGCAGGCGGTATTTGAAAAACTGTTCGGCCAAAAACCGAAAATCATCTCGATTCATGCCGGGTTGGAATGTGGTTTGTTTCTGGAAAGGAATCCTTCGTTGGACATGATTTCATGCGGCCCTACAATCACGGGCGCCCATTCGCCGGAAGAGCAACTTGAAATTCCGACCGTTGCAAAATGGTGGGAATTTCTAACGGAATTACTGAAAAATATTCCGGCTCAGAAATAAGATTTTAACAGCGAAACGAATCCGTTTACGTCTTCTTCGGCAGTATCCCACGAGCAGACTAAACGGATTTCGTTATTTGCTTCGTTCCAGATATAAAAGAAGTAGTGTTGCCGTATCTTGTCAATCAATTCCTTATCCATTGTTAAAAAAACGGCGTTGGATTCTATCTTTTGCGTGATGCAAATACCCGGCAAATCTTGGATTTCGGAGGCCAGTAATTGCGCCATCGCATTGGCATGACGGGCATTGTGCAGCCAAAGGTCATTTTCCAGATACGCGATGAACTGTGCGCTGTGATAACGCATTTTAGAGTACAATTGCGCCGATTGTTTCCGGTAGAATTTCAGGTATTGATTCAGTTCCGGATGAAAGGGGATGACCGCTTCGCCCAGCATCATACCGTTTTTCGTTCCGCCCAAACTTAGGATATCGACGCCGCACGCACGGGATAAATCGGCCATCGACAAGTTTAGATGGGCGCAAGCATTCGCCAGTCGCGAGCCGTCCATGTGGACGTACATGCCGAAGGAATGTGCCAGATCGCTAATCGCTTTCAACTCCTCCGGTTTATAAACGGTTCCTAATTCGGTCGATTGCGAAAGATAAATCACCCGGGGCTGGGAGTGATGCTGATCGCCGAAACCATGCAGCGCCGGGCGAATGAGATTCGCCGTCAACTTGCCGTCGGGCGTCGGAATTTCTTTCACCATGCAAGCGGTAAATTTGGCTGGAGCGCCGCATTCGTCCACATTAATATGTCCCGTAGAAGCCGTAATGATCGCGTGAAAAGGCTGTGCCAGCGATTGCAAAGCAACGATATTCGATCCGGTTCCATTGAATACAAAACAGGGTTCGATATCTTCGCCGAAAACGGCTTTCAGTTGACGACCGGCTTGTTGCGTCCACTCGTCATCGCCGTAGGCAATGGCATGGTCGTTATTGGCGCGGATAATGGCGTCCATAATTAACGGATGTACGCCGGAATGGTTGTCGCTGGCAAAACTTCTCATTGTTTTTTGTTGTTACTATAACGGATTGTTTTAGAATTTTCGGGAGCGAAATTACAAAATTATATAGAATAGTCGGCAAAAAAAGCGCCTATTTTCAAATAATAACATTCTTTTATCCTACTTTTGTATCCAAATTCATTTTTTTTGTATCCGAATGAAACATTGTACAAGTTTGTTTGTCTGCTGTTTGTTAAGTCTTTCAGCCTTTTCCCAAACGTTGAGCGGGCGCATAACGGACGAATCCGGACAACCGGCGCCCGCCGTTTCTATTTATATCCGCGAACAAAATCAGGGATTGATTGCCAACGACCGAGGGGAGTTTCAAGTCCGGTTACCCAAAGGCGAATATCATTTGGAATTTCGTTGTTTGGGGTATGAAGCCGCGGATCGCGTCGTTCGCATCCAAGACGAAACGACAGAATTAACTATCGTATTGAAAAGCAAGGATTTTATTTTGCCGGAACTAAGCGTGCTGGCGGGCGAAGATCCGGCTTACGAAATGATGCGCAAAGCCATCCGGAAAGCGCCTTATTATCAATACGTGGTAAAGGGAAGCGCTTACGAGGCCTACGTCAAAGGGTCCGGCAAAATCACGCAAGTCCCGGAACTCATCAATAAACTCTCGCAAGGGCAGATGGATATGTACAAGGGTAAACTGTTTATGCAGGAATCGTTTAGCTCCTATCAATATATTGCGCCCGATTCGTTGAAACAAAATGTAATCGCTTATTCCAGTACGTTTCCCAACAGTAACAATCCCCAGTCGGCTATAGCGATCGGCATGGCGTCGCTTTATTATCCGACGTTCGGGGGCGCCGTTTCGCCGTTCAATCCCAAAGCCTTTGATTATTACCGCTTTCGCTATGAAGGCTACGATGAAGAAAACGGACAGATTATTAATAAAATACGCATTATCCCCAAATTGAAAGACCCGAAACTGCTGGAAGGCGTTATCTATTTGGCCGATGACGAATGGAGCGTTCGCAATGCCGAATTGACTTTGTACACCCTGATAGCGACCATTCATTATGTCTTGAATTTTCATTGGGTAACCGGCGACGTTTATTTGCTGGCTAATTACCAGGCTAACATTCAGTTCAATCTGATGGGAGTCGTTATGGATGCGGATTTTTTATCGTCGATTCAATACCAAGACATTCAACTGAACGATTCGCTGATGGCTCTGCAATCAAAACAACAAACAAACGCCCGGCGGAAGGAAAAAAAGAGCCTTGAAATTAAAAGCGACGATAGGATTCGCCGGACAACCGATTCTTTGGCTTTGTCCCGCGATTCGGTTTATTGGGCTTCGGTTAGAACCGTGGCGTTGAACGAAGAAGAAATCCGCAGTTACGAGCGGAAAGACACGATTCAGGCTTATACCGATTCGCTGAAACAATCCGACAAACGCCACACATTCAAGGTTTCGGACTTGTTGAATGGCGGTTCTCTGGGAAACGATTCGTCGATATTGCAATTCCGCTACGACGGTTTACTGGGCGCGTGTAAAGAATACAATTTTGTGGACGGATTTCAGTGGGGGCAATCCTTTGTCCTCGATTTCAAGAAAAAACGGAATACCGGATGGATCGTTTCCCCTTCGTTCCACTGGGCGAGCGCCCGCCGGGCGTTTCTCTGGCAAACCGACGCCGGTCTGGATTATGCGCCCAAACGGTTGGGACGGCTCAACCTGTCCGCCGGACGGGGTTCCGAAGATTTTAGAGGTTCGATTGGCTCTTCCCGCATAGCGAATTCCTTCTTTACGTTTTTTTTGGGATATAACTGTATTCAATTCTACGAACAATCGTTCGGGCAGTTGGCGAATCAAATTGATTTGGCCAATGGCTTGCAACTGACGGCGGATTTGAAATTAGCGGAACGACAACTCCTGACCACCCATACCAACCGGTACTTGTGGGGAAAGAAAGAGCCTTGGGAATCCAATCTTCCCGATTACGCTTATCCGATGAACAGCGAATATACCCATTTAGCCCAGTATCAACTCCGCCTGCAATACACGCCGGAATATTATTACCGGATGCGGCAAGGGAAAAAAGACTACCTTCGTTCCCGTTTTCCAACGTTTGAACTGGCTTATCGGCAAGGGATTCCTTTGCCGCATCGTTTGTCGTGGGGCGATGGCCGTTTTTCCCTGTTCCGGCAGTGGGAAGCAAGCGTAACGCAAAACATTAAAACCGGTTTGTTCAGTCGGTTGAGCTATACGCTCATTGCCGGAAAGTTTTTGAACGACCGGCCGTTTAATTACATCGATTACAAACATTTCCCGGTAACCGGTTACGTAACCTCCAAGCGTTGGGAAAATACCTACGCGCTGTTGCAGGATTATCAATCCGCCACAAACAATTATTGGCTGCAGGCGTTTGTCAATTACAACACCGATTACCTGTTGTTGAAGCGCTTGCCGTTTTTACAGGGAAAAATGTTTACTGAAACCTTGCAAGCCAAGTTCTTACATACGAAAGAAAACCCTATGTATTCCGAATGGGGCTATTCGGTCGATTTGAGAATGGGGGCCGGCGGCGCCGGATTATTCGTTGCTTTCGATCAATGGCATTACAGCGGTTTCGGCGTTCGCTTTTCGATACCGTTGCTGGGAATGTTAGGCAAGAATCGAACGCAGGAACTTACGATTTCGCTCTGAATGGAGAATTAAAAAGTAAAAATATGAAACGATTGTACTTCTCGTATTTGATTGGAATACTGTTTGCCGTTTCCTGTACTGCTTCGTGGGAGGAAAAAGTGGAAATTTCCGTTCGGAATCAGTTAAACCTCTATCCCGAATCCCGTTTACAAGATTTATACAAAAATTTCTTTCAAGACCGGTTTGGCCCCGGCCATTTGATTCCGGATACGGCGATGGCCGGCGAATATTTGCGTAGCGAATGGGCTTCCTGTTCGACGGCCGGCAATCCTCTGCTTGAGCGGATTGGCTGGGAAGGAAATTTTTACCGGGTCAGCGTCGAGGTCATCCAACGGGGACTCGTTCCTTATCCGGTTTATCTGGAAGCATTTGTAGAAAGTGCGAATACTACGCCGGAACCATCCCTTGAAGCATGGCAAGAGGAATGGAACCGGATCCTGTTCGTCATAGAAAGAATGAACCTGAATTTGCCGGATTACGAAACGGATAAAGCCCATATTCGGAAACTTATCGAGTCCGGAAAATACGCCGTGCATCACAGTCCGGCGTTTGAAAATGCTTATCATCCGCATTACCGGATTATCCGGAAAAGCATTTACGAAGACAAACTGGAAAAATGGCTTCGGCCGAAATAAAAATGAACCGCGCAATAACTTCCGGCAAAAACCGTTTTTACTGCATGAATAAATCGCTGATCATCCCCCTTCTTTTCCTGTTGGCGTCGGTTTTTTACGCCTGCGACAGCGGTTTTGAGGACTATTCCGCTCGTCCGGACGATTTATTGGCTTTTTCAACCGATACGGTCGCTTTCGATACGATTCTTTCGACCGTCAATACGCCTTACCGACTGTTCAAAGTGTATAACCGGAACGATAAAGCCCTGTTAATATCTTCTATTACTTTGGAAAACGGAGCGGACAGTCCGTTCAAAATCAATGTGGACGGGCAGGCGGGAACCGTTTTTGAAAACATTGAAATCCGCAGTAAAGACAGTATTTACGTGCTGGTGGACGCTAAACCTGCTGAAAATCATCTCGATGAACCGAAATACTTGACCGATCATATCGTTTTTGTAACTCATAGCATCCCGCAAAGGGTGTTGATCGCGGCTTCGTCGCAAGATGCGGTGATATGGAAAGGAAAGATTATCCTTTCCGATACGGTATTGAACAGTCAAAAACCTTTTTTGATTTACGACAGTTTGGTAGTCGAGGAGGGCGTTACGTTGGAAATGCGGGAAGGAACGCGGATCTACATGCACAACAATGCCGAAATCCTCGTCAAAGGAAGGTTGAAGGCGAAAGGATCATTGGAAAAGCCCGTGTTGATTCGGGGCGATCGCTTCGATTATTTTGTCAATATTCCTTACGATTTAGTGCCCGGACAATGGGGCGGCGTCCGGTTCGATTCCAACAGTTACGAAAATGAATTGGAATATGTTTTTATCCGGAACGGAAAATACGGCATGGACTTCCCCTTATCCGATTGTTCGCGGTCGAAAATAAAAATGAAAAACGTAGTGATGACCAATTTCAAAGGCGTTCTACTCAACGCCGTGAATAGTAATATCGAAGCCGAAAACTGCGAATTCAGCAATGCTAAAAATGCCGTACTGAATTTAACCGGAGGTATTTATAATTTTACCCACTGTACGATAGCTAATTATTACAACAGCAGTTCGGAAGCGGGTTGGGGCAATTCCGATAATGAAACCGTCCGGCTGCTGGGCAGTTTCTGGAACGAAGCCGCGAACGAAACGGAGTATTATCCCATTCTTCACGCAAATTTTTATAATTCGATTATCTGGGGGAGAAACAGCCGGTTGTCGGAGATTCTGTTCGACCCGGACGAAAAGGCCGTCGTGGTTACGTTCTTTCAAAACTGCGTGATTCCCAATAAGGATGCAACGAACGACGATCCGGTCAGTTCCAACGCACAAGTCGTTGATTGCCTGATTAATAAAGATCCGAAATTCAAATTAACGGATTCGCGGGACTTTATTTACGATTTTCGATTGGATTCTCTTTCGCCGGCGCGGAATGTGGCGGACAAGGCGATTGCTCAAAAACTTCCCCAAGATATTGCCGGAGCCGACCGGTTTCTGGACGAAGGCCCGGATATGGGCGGCTACGAATTTGTTCCGGTCAAGGAATTATAATTGCATCTTTTGTTTCAGTAATTTATAACCGGATGCGCTGATTTTCAGACTGTTTCCGCTTTTCAACAACACTTTGTAGGTTTCTTTTTCGTATAGTTCAAGTTTGGCGATGCACTCCATGTTAACGATAAACGAACGGTGAATACGGACAAAAACATCTTCCGGCAAATGGGTTTCCCAATATTTCATGGTTTTGTCTTTCAGAAATTTGTCGTTAGCCGTATAAATCATTACATAATCGCCGCTGGCTTCGATGCAATGGATTTGGCTTACTGGGATGAACCGGATTTCCTGGCGTTTTTTAACGCTGATGCGCGATAATTTTTCGATTGAAGCCGGAGAAACGTCAATCCCTGCGCCGCCGTTTTCTTCTATTGCTTTTCTTTGTTCCCGGAGAATCGAATTTGTCAAAAACAAATAATATACCAGCGCAAAAAGGATGTAAACGAATAACCCGAAAAGGATTCGGACAGGCAATAGGTGCAGAAAAAATTCCGAATACTGCGGCGAACCCTCCCAACTTGCCCGCATAATTAAATAGCCGACGCCCCATCCTATGGCCGACGAAAGAATAAATAACAACAGATGGAAAACTATAAACAGGGAAACGCTCGCCAAACTCCGGTAATATTGAACGGGATACCACAACCCCAGCAGGCAAAGCGCGTACAAACTATTACAAACCAAAGAATCGTACCCGACATATTGCCAAAGCGTCCGGTCGGAACGGCCGAAATAAAACCCGAACAGCAGGATTTGGACAACGATAATCATCATCCAAATACCTGCATACGAGAGGCGGGAAGCCGGGGTTTTTCCAAACGGGTTAGTCATAGCACCGGATTTCGCCGCCGCCGAAAACAGCATCCAGTTCCAGAATCACCGTTTTTTCTTTGTTCACCGGGATATTCTGCGGACGTTTATCGGTAAATCCGCCGAAAACGCCGGTTTTTTGCAAAACAATGTTCCAATCGTCCGGTACGTAAAGATTAACGCCGCTGAAAACCGACGAAACCTTGATATGCGCCGCCGCCTTAACGTCTTCGGCCAATTCGGCTTGCGAGAAGTCCAGTTCCACGCCGCTGAAAACGGCGTCAATTTCTACGTTTTTCAGTTTTCCGTATCTCCATTTTTCCTGGAAACCATTGAAAAGATATTCCTGTCGGACGCATCCGGCGCCGTCGAGGGTCGTTTTTTCAAACGGCTGTTTTTTGTCGTCGTAGAATTTCCACCCGTCGGAACCGTTCGCAGAAACTTTCGATCGTCCTTTGGTTGAAGCCCGGACAAAGAGGATAATTCCGACAACGATCAGGAGAGCGGGAATCAGTATGCGCCCCAAATCAATATCCATAATTTTGGACAGCAAAAAGACGCCGCCGACAAGAACCAGAATCAGCCCTGCATTTTTGTTGTCCGTTTTCCGGTCGAACAAAAAAATAGCGCCGAGCGCTATCAGCAGCGATTGCCACGAAAATACCCAGCGCGAGACGTCTCCGGAAATATATCCCAGATTCCGGAACAGCAAAAAAGTCCCCAGCATGATAACGATAACTCCAAAAACCATTTTTTTCATACGTATAATCCTTTTTATTTTTAATGAATAACCCGGAGGCAAATGTAAGGGAAATATCCGCTTTGTTCTATGGAAAATCGCTCAATTTCGGAAAATATTCGACAAACGAACGGTTTTGACCGCCGAATCAGGGTTTGCGGAACGGCGGTTTCACGACTACCGCTTCAACGTCTTTTTCCCGGATACGGATATAGATGGGCGTTCCGAGGCCGGCATATTCCGGTTTCAGATAGCCGAAGCCGATTCCTTTTTTGGTGGTCGGCGCAATTGTTCCGGAGGTAACGGTTCCGATATGTTCGCCTCCGGCATTAACGATTTCGTAGCCGTGGCGGGCGATGCCTTTGCCGGTTATCTCGAAGCCGGCCAATTTACGGTGAACGCCCCGGTCTTTTTCCGCTTCCAGAAGAGGACGGGAAATAAACGGGTTGCCTTCGGTGAACTTGGTTATCCAGCCTAAACCGGCTTGCAGGGGCGAAGTAGTATCGTCCAATTCATTTCCGTAAAGAGGAAATCCGGCTTCTAAGCGCAAAGTATCGCGGGCGCCCAAGCCGACGGGTTGAATGCCGTATTCGGCGCCGGCGGCAAAAATAGCGTTCCAGAGAAGCGTCGCCTGTTCGGGATAGAAATACAACTCGAAACCGCCGGCGCCGGTGTAGCCGGTATTGGATATTATCACAGGATCGACGCCGGCTATCTTCCCGGTAACAAAATGATAATAGGGAATGGCGCTCAGATCGACGTCGGTCAACTTTTGCAGGGTTGGCAAAGCCAGCGGCCCCTGAATGGCCAATTGCGCCGTGCGGTCGGAAGCATTTTCCAATTCCGCCCCTTCGGTATTGTTTTTTACGCACCAGTTCCAGTCTTTTTCGATATTGGCGGCGTTGACAACCAGCAGGTATTTTTCCGGCTCGTAATGATAGACCAATAAATCGTCCACAATACCGCCCTGTTCGTTGGGAAAACAGGTGTATTGCGCTTTTCCGACCGGCAGGCCGGATACGTCGTTGGATGTGATTTTCTGAACCAAATTACCGGCTTTCGGGCCTTTGACCCAAAACTCGCCCATGTGGGAAACATCGAATACGCCGACGCGGTGGATAACGGCGTTGTGTTCGTCGAGGATACCCGAATATTCGACAGGCATGTCGTAACCGGCAAATTCGTGCATCTTAGCTCCGAGGCTGTAATGCAGATCGGTGAAAGGAGTCTTTTTCATACTTCTATTTAAATATTTTTTTATTATTTTGTAAGAGGCAGCAAAGTTAGCATAAAATCCTTAATTATACGCAAACGGATAAAAATAGACCCAGCGCTTTTTTTATCTGAAAATCTTCTTCCTCTGATAAATATGCTTGTATTGATTTCATGACGCAAAGGTAATGTTTTTCGTGCGTTTGCCCTGGTGGGAATAGCTTTCCCGTCCGCTGCGTTCTTGACCATTAGAGCGCGTTTCAAAAGTTGTTTTTTCGTCATTGCGACTGCGAGGAACGAAGCGGAAAACCATCCGGAATAGTTGTAAATCGCCGGATTGCTTCGGGATTCGCCCCACAATTACGCCGATTCCCGGCTTTTGACACATTTACACTTTTTGCCTGTGCTATATAAAAATACCACGTTTGTGTTATTGCGTCGAATTTACACTTATTAGTAATTTTGTCCCGTGATTTAACATTAGTTTTTAAGGCAAAAAGATTTTATGAAAACAAAGGTTCAACCGCCGGATTACAAATCAGATTTTGTAACCGGCCCTCAAAAAACAAGTCCGTTTAACGGCGTTTCTTTCCCGTTAGGATATTCCATGTATTGTATGCAAAGCCGCCCGGCCTGTATGCGAATGTGTTGTTGCTGACAACCTCTTTCCCAACCATTCGGCAGGCGCCGCCTTAATTATCTCTTTACATTATCATTTATTTTATTAAAAAAAACATTCAAATGAAAAAGACAATAGTTACAACTATCTTATTTTGTTTGTTTGCGGGGAGCGTTCTGGCTCAATCGCGGCAAATAAAAGGAACAATTACCGATGGGGGCGACAATAGCACGCTTCCGGGAGCGATTATTTCTATAGTCAATGCAAAGTCTATCGGCGCAACAGTAGCCGGTATAACGGCAGATATTAATGGAAATTACGTACTAAATATCGGCACAGCGAAGGCCGTTCAACTGCGGGTTTCATACCTCGGATACGAAACGCAAACGTTTACGGTAAGCGAAGGACAGGACATTTACAATATCAGTCTGAAGCCGGTGCAGAATGTATTGGACGAAATAGTGGTTACCGCCGCCGGTATTACCCGTGCTCGCCGGGAACAGGGCTATTCCAGTACGAAAGTAACAGCCGGCGAGCTGACGGCCGGTAAATCGCCTACGGTAGCCGGCGGGTTAACCGCCAAGATTCCGGGCTTACAGGTTAACGCCATCAGTAGCGGCGTCAATCCGAATTACCGGTTGGTATTGCGGGGCAATCGTTCCATTACAGGTGAAAATCAGGTTTTAGTGGTACTGGATGGCGCTGTGGTCGAAAATTCCATTCTGGGCAATATCAATCCGCAAGATATCGAAGACATCCAAGTGTTGAACGGGGCGGCCGGCGCCACTCTGTACGGTTCGGAAGCGTCCAACGGCGTCATCATCATTACCACTAAACGGGGCGTGAAAGGGAAACCGAAAATTACGCTCTCGCATACCTTGACGTTGGAACAGGTAAACTTCTTTCCCCAACTGCAAACTCGTTTCGGACAGGGTTCCACAGCGGATGCACAAATCTTTGATCCGGTTGAGAACCAACAATACGGCCCCGTTTTCGACGGTACGGAACGCGCTTTGGGTTATCCGCTCGAAAATGGCGACCAGCAATATACGCTCTATTCGCCGATCGATGAACGGAATAAATTCTGGGAAACCGGCGTTCAGAATCAAACGGACCTGTCGATCAGTTTCGGCACGGATCATTCTACGTCCTACATTTCCGCCCAGTATTTCGATGTGAAGGGAACAACGCCGGGCGATAAGTACGATCGCGTATCTCTCCGCTTCAACAATACGCAAAGAGTATTGCCGAATCTGAGTGTGATTTATGCGGCCGGTTTGGTGGAAAACAATTACGATACGTCCACGGCGACAGACCTTATTTACGAGAATCTCGTGAATCTTCCGGCAAATGTTCCGCTTCTGAATTATAAAGACTGGCAGAATAATAAGTGGGCGACGCCCGACGGCTGGTTTAATCCCTGGTACGAAAATCCTTACTGGGCGGCAGCGGCTTACCGGCAGAATACGAAAAATACGTATCTTACCGGTAAGACAGAGTTGAAGTGGGATATTAAACCCTGGTTGTCGGCCTTATACCGGGCTTCGATTGCCAATCGTTATTATCAAACCAAGCAATGGGATCCGAAAGTTACTTATAGCGATTATTCGTTGAAAGTACAAGGTAAAACCAATCTGGCCGGTGCGATTTATGATTCGGGACAGAATTGGTATCGTTTGAATCAGGATTTCCAGGTAGCGGCGCGGCACGACGCCGGCAATTTCTCGCTGAATCTGACGTTGGGCGCTTCCAATGTCAATAAAAGCCGGAAGACAGTGAATCTTGGCGCTACCGGTTTGGTTATCCCCGGTTTGAACAATATAGCGAACCGGAGCGGCGATGTGAATACCAATACGTCGAGCAATATTTACCACGAACGGAATTACGGCTTTTGGGGCGATTTCCTGGTTGGCTATAAAAATTATGCCTTTGTGCATGTTACCGGCCGGAACGACTGGACTTCGGTGCTTTTACCGGAAAACCGTTCGTATTTCTATCCGTCGCTGGATGTTTCGTTTATTCCGACAGACGCTTTGGCCGGCTTGAAAGATACATTTTTAGACTATTGGAAAGTAAGAGCGGCGATCTCCCAAACGGGAAATGTAAATATCAATCCCTATTCCACTGAGGCGGTTTATAATTCGGTTACCGGTTATTCCAAAGGAACTTTCTTCTCGGAATCGTCCAGTCTGGTAGCCAACGATCTGAAACCGGAGATTACTACCGGTTGGGAAATCGGCTCCGAATTCCGCATACTGAAAAATCTGGCCGAAGTGCAATTTACCTATTATAATACAAGTACAACGGGCGAAGCCATTTCGTCGTCCATCACTCCTTCGTCGGGATATACCGGTTTGCTGTTAAACTCCGGCGAAGTTACCAATAAAGGGATCGAAACTTCGTTGCGCCTGAATCCGATTCGCACACGGGATTGGGATGTTCGTCTGGGCGGAAATTACACGCACAACGAAAACGTGTTGGTGGACTTGATTGTCGATCGCATCGGGATACCGACCGGGAGTGGAAGCATCAGTAACATTGTTTTCGCTCAGGTGGGTCAACCGGTCAATATTATCGTTGTTACCGATTATGCACGGGTTCCGGAAAAAGACGCCGACGGCAATCCGTATCCCAAAGAGTTGGTCGGCAAGGTCATTGTAGATAAGAATACCGGTTATCCTTCGCGTGCCGGCGAATCGGCGATACAAGGAAACACTACTCCCAAACATCGCCTGGGACTGGATTTTAGTATCAAATACAAGGATTTTTCGCTCAGCGGTTTGTTTGAATACCGCGGCGGGTATAAATATGCGTCCATCAGTTTGGGTTCTACGATGGATTTTACCGGTTCGTCCGCCCGTACGGCCTATTATAACCGGGAACGGTTCGTATTCCCCCAGTCGGTGGTTAATACGGGTACGGAAGGCCATCCGGTGTATGAAATCAACAAGAATGTAACGATTTCGGACGGCGGTACCGGTTTTTGGACAAACGCTACTTACAATCGCGGCACATACAGCAATTATGTATATTCCGGCGATTATTGGAAATGGCGCGAACTGGCTTTCAGTTATGATGTTCCTGCCGCTTTCCTGCAGCAGTTGACAAACGGCGTTGTGCAAGCGGCGAAACTTAGCTTGCAAGGACGTAACCTTTTCCTGTGGGTTCCGAAATCAAACGAATATACCGATCCGGATTACAGCGCGAATGATTCAAATGCGATCGGTGTTTCTACGTTGACGTCCGCGCCTCCTACCCGTTATTTCGGAGGCTCCGTATCTTTCACATTCTAACATCTTTAAATGTATTCAAAAATGAAAAAGTATTTTATAAAAATAGCATTGGCAGGGGCGCTCTTGTGGGTGATTTTCGGGTTCAGCGCCTGCAATCTGGACATCAATGAAAATCCCAATTCGGCTACCGGTTCGGTAGTAACGCCCGATTTGATTTTGTCGCCCACCGTTGCTTCAACGGTGTATAATCAGATTTATTATTACGGTTATGCCAGCGCCGCCTATTACGCCGGATTTCAGGTGCCGGGCGACGGTATCGCCGGTTTCGGGGAACAGTATAGTTACAATCTTACCTCGTCGAGTGTAACAGGGGCTTGGACGGAAATTTTCGCCAATCTCCGGCAATACAAGACGATTATTCAAAAATCGGAGGAGGATCCGAAATATGCTTTATTCGGCGGAATTGCGCATATCCTGAAAGCATACTCCTATCAATTGTTGGTGGATGCTTACGGCGATGTTCCTTACACGGAAGGCTTGGGAGGAAAAACAGGGAATTATACCCCCAAATACGATAAGGATTCGGAAGTCTATCAATTATTGGTCGGCGAATTGGACGAGGCCATCGCTATCCTGAAAGAAAACCAGGGGAAAATAGGCGCCGGAGTTACGGCTCTTAATTCAATCAGCGATCCTTTGTTTGGCGGCGATATTACCCAATGGATCCGGTTGGCCAATAATGTCAAATTACGTTTGCTGGTGCGGGCGGAAGGCACCACCATCGACGCTTTTGTCAAAGAGGCTTTCGGTAAGTTTTCGAGCGAAGGTTTCCTGAAAGAAAATGCGTTGGTTAATCCGGGATACAGCCCCAGCACTATCGACCGGCAAAACCCGTACTGGAATGTCTATCACAGTTCTACGGCGGGAACCATCACGCAATCGGCTAACTATTACATTCCCTCGCGTTATGTATTTTCGTTTTACAACGGAGCCAAGTTGACCGACGAGTTCAGGGGAAAATTGGTCTATAAAGGTTTTCCCAATACGCCGAGCGGACAATTAGGACAGGAAGCCAAGGGATCGCCCGACCATCCTGCTTCTACCAAATATGTTTGGTTTATCGGAACCGGTACGAATGCGGCGGCGTCGCAAGACAATGCCGGGATTTTGAAAAGCCGTTCGGCCGGCGCACCCCTCTTTACCGCTGCGGAAGCGTATTTTCTGTTGGCCGAGGCCGCTTTGAACGGCCATGTATTGGATGGCGACGCTTTATCGAATTTCGACAAAGGTATCGAGGCCTCTTTTGCCTACTTAGCCTTGAAGGGAACGGAAACGGCTTTACCGGATGTTCGTGCGGAGGTTGCCGCTTATAAAGCTGCTAATTCGGATAATTGGCTGGTGAATTTTGAGTTGGCAACGAACAATGCGCAAAAACTGGAAGCCATTATTACCCAGAAATACATTGCGTTGAATATCGTCAATTCCAACGAAGCTTGGAATGAGTTTCGCCGGACGGCTTATCCGAGAATCAGCGGAACGGATCCGGCACATACATTTGTTTCGATTCAATCGGCTTCCACTCATTCCGACAAATTGCCGGTGCGTTTGGTGTATCCGCAAACCGAAATCGACCTGAATGGAAATAATGTTCCGGCAAAACGGAATCCTTATTCCGATCTGATATTCTGGGATAAAGACTAAGGAATGTTTAATTTTATAATACATCATAAAACAATGAAACGATTTATTCAATATTATTTATATGCGATCATAGTTACATTCGGATTGAGTTCGTGCCTGAGTGACGAACCGGTGTTTGAACAGGATGGCGGCGCGATGGGAATCGTTGAACTCGTGCTCCCCGCCCGGACTACATCCACTCCGTATGCAGTTAAAACCACTACGCTTGAAGTTGTGGACGAAATTTTGCTTCCCGTTGAGGTCAACTATACCGGTTTCGACGGCGTCCCTGCGGATGTGCAGGTTAGCCTTGCCATCGACGATGAGATTGTAAGCCATTACAATGAAAGCGTAGCAGGCAGCTCGTTTCTGGCGCTTTCGGCGGGCAATTACGAATTACCGGCTTCCAATACGATAACCATTCCGAAAGGAGAGAAAAAAGCTGTTTATACCATCAAACTGAAACCGAAAACGTTTGATGTAACAAAGGCGTACGCTTTGGGCGTGAAAATACAAAGCGTTTCCGGCGGGACGATTAGCGGCAACTATTCGGCGGGTCTCTATGTGCTCCCGGTAAAAAGTCCGTGGCAGGGAACTTACAACGTTCACTATCGCTGGTATGCCGGCGGCGGCTTCGGTACGGTAGATGAAGAATACGATGAAACGGGTGTGAAACTGGCTACTGCCGGTCCCGGTGTGGTGCAAGTGCAATATGTGGGTTATTGGTTCAGCGGCTGGACGCAATATACGGTGAAGAATGACAATACGGTCGATGTAACACCGTATAGTGGAAGCATCTTGGCCGCCACCATCATCGAAAGCGAAGCGGATTGGGAACATTTGACTTTCCGGGTGCGGTACAGTTTCCTTTCGGGACGGTACGAACTGGAAGAAACTTATGTTCGGACAGGGGATTAAGGCCATATTAATTATTTATATACTCTACTTAAATTACTTGAAAGGCGAGTTTCCAGGGATGGAAGCTCGCTTTGTATATTTTTTATAACCGGGGATTTCTTTGTTGCTTTTGCCGCTATCCGCTTTTTTTGCAATAGGGCGACAATTCTTTTGCCGTTTCCTGTAGCCGGGAAAATGAGGGTTAACCCGATATTTACAATAGCAATCGTGCCGGTAGATAGACATGCAATCCGGTGAATGTAGAAAAACCAAATGTAAAATATTTATCGAATTATCAGATAAACAAAGTTTTTTTCTACAAATAGTAAAATTTTTTGGGGGAATAAAAATTCTTCTTGTTTTTGCAATGTGTAAATCGATTCGCGTAGAAAGTTACATAAAATGAATTCAAGTATTTAACGGAATAAATTAAACCATTATGTCGTCAACTAAAAAACGTATTTCCCTAAGAGAAATTGGAATTATTACAGGAGGGGCTTTTATTGCTGCTATTATATGTTTATGTCTTTATAATTACGTGGCAGGAGTGCTTTTACCTAATGATGATCTGCAAATTAATAACTGGGCATTTGGAATTATTTTATTTGTTTCCAGCCTCTTCAGAGCGTATTTTGTTCTTTGGCGCGTAAACAACTCAATAAAAAACAATAAAAAATTGCTTTCAATTAATTTTGAAATAATATGAAGTTCATTTATTGGATTTTTTGAAGTGACCCCAAGAAGTTGGACAGATTGAAAATTATTCTATTCCTTGTACAAGAGCTCGGTATCGCACCGGGCTCTTTCCTTTTAACCGGTTTTTTATTCTTTTATTGTTATAATAGTCAATATATTCCTCTAAAGACTTTATAAAATTCTTCGGCGGTTTCAAATTTCTGTGCATATAACAGTTCTGATTTCTTCTTTTTCCTGCTCATATTTATCATCTGCATTTTGAGCTTTCCGGAATGGTTCCTGTATTGTTCGGCGTTCATTCAAGTAATAGTTGAATGTTTCCCGAATCTGTTCGGTGTTCGTTCAACTAACACTTGAATGTCTCCCAAACTTATTCGGCGTTCATTCAACTAACAGTTGAATGTTTCCTAAATCTGTTCAGCGTTCATTCAACTAACAGTTGAATGTTTTCCAAACTGTTCGGCGTTCGTTCGGGAACTTCCGAAAGTCTCCTGCATAGTGCAGCGTTTGTTCGGGAACTTCCGAAAGTCTCCTGCACAGAGCAGCGCTCGTTCGGGAACTCCCGAAAGTCTCCTACACAGAGCAGCGTTTGTTCGGGAACTTCCGAAAGTCTCCTGCATAGTACAGCGCTCGTTCGGGAACTTCCGAAAGTCTCCTGCACAGAGCAGCGCTCATTCGGGAACTCCCGAACATTTCCCGCACTATATACCATTTTTTCCCCCGCCCTGTTTTGCCATTCTTTACGAGAATCTTATTATCTTTGCGGCTTAAACAAACTTATAATCATTATGAAGATCGCTATTGTAGGCGTCAGCGGAGCCGTAGGTCAGGAGTTACTCCGCATATTGGACGAAAGAAATTT